>JAJZZR010000450.1 GCA_021797465.1 Pseudomonadota bacterium
GTCCGCCTCGATGCCGGCACGGCCTACACCGGCGCCATCATCACCCGCTCGTACGACTCGCTGCTGGTCAAGGTGACGGCCTGGGCATCGACGCCGAGCGAGGCCATCGCGCGCATGCATCGCGCGCTGTGGGAATTCCGCGTCCGCGGCGTGGTCACCAACCTGCGCTTCCTCGATCAGGTCATCACGCATCCGCGCTTCGCCGACGGTTCCTACACCACACGATTCATCGACGAGACGCCGGAGCTGTTCCAGTGGCCGCGCAAGCGCGACCGCGCGACCCGCATCTTGACCTTCATCGCCGAGACCATCGTCAACGGCAACCCGGAGACGCGCGCCCGGCCGCGCCCGGCACGCATCGAGAGCGCGAAGCTGCCGGCGGTGCCGCTGGGTGAGCCGCCCGAGGGCACCCGGCAACGGCTGAACGCGCTGGGACCGGAGGGTTTTGCCCGCTGGATGCTGGCCCAGGAGCGCGTGCTGCTCACCGATACCACGATGCGCGACGCGCACCAGTCGCTGCTCGCCACGCGCATGCGCACCATCGACATGGCGGCCATAGCGCCGTACTACGCCAGCCTCGTTCCGGACCTGTTTTCGGTGGAATGTTGGGGCGGCGCGACATTCGACGTAGCGATGCGCTTCCTGCGCGAGGACCCGTGGGAGCGGCTCTCGACCCTGCGCGAGCGCATGCCCAATCTGCTGCTGCAGATGCTGCTGCGCGCGTCCAACGCGGTCGGTTACACTAATTACCCGGACAACGCGGTGCGCTTCTTCGTCAAGCGGGCGGCACAGGGTGGCATCGACCTGTTCCGCATCTTCGACTCGCTCAACTGGGTCGATAACATGCGGGTGGCAATCGACGCGGTGCTCGAGACGGGCCGTTTGTGCGAGACGGCGATCTGCTATACCGGCAATCTCAGCGATCCGGGCGAGAAGAAGTACACCCTCGACTACTACCTCGGGATGGCGCGGCAGCTCAAAGCCGCGGGCGCACACATCCTCGCCATCAAGGACATGGCCGGCTTGTGCCGGCCGCGCGCGGCGTATGCCTTGATCAAGGCGTTGAAGGCGGAAGTCGACCTGCCCATCCATTTCCATACGCATGACACCAGCGGGATCGCCGCCGCGAGCGTGCTGGCGGCGGTGGAGGCGGGCGCGGATGCGGTGGATGGTGCCATCGATGCGATGAGCGGGCTGACATCCCAGCCGAATCTCGGCTCGATCGTCGAAGCGCTGCGTCATGGTCCACGCGACTCGGGCATAGATCCGGATAAGTTGCGCGTACTGTCCGCGTACTGGGAGCAGGTGCGGCGGCTCTATACGGCGTTCGAGAGCGACATCCGGTCCGGAGCCTCCGAGGTGTACGTGCACGGCATGCCGGGCGGGCAGTACACCAACCTGCGCGAGCAGGCGCGTTCCCTCGGAATCGACAGCGCACACTGGCCGCGCGTGGCCCGAGCCTACGCTGAAGTCAATCAGCTGTTCGGCGACATCGTCAAGGTAACACCCAGCTCCAAGGTGGTCGGCGACATGGCGCTGCTGATGGTCACCAGCGACCTGACCGCCGAGCAGGTGCTCGACCCGCAGGTGGACGTACCATTCCCCGATTCGGTGGTGCAGTTCTTCCATGGCGAGCTCGGACAGCCTTACGGCGGGTTTCCGCCGGCGCTGCAGCGCAAGGTGCTCAAGGACACCGCCCCGCTCACGAGCCGGCCGGGCGCCTCGATGCCGCCGGTCGATCTGGAGACCGAGCGGACCAAGATCCAACAATACTCGACTCGGCCGGTCACCGACGACGATCTGGCCTCGTACCTGATGTATCCGAAGGTCTGGATCGACTATGCGGCCGAGCGAACCCGCTACGGCGATGTAGGGATTCTGCCAACTTCGGTGTTCTTTTACGGCATGGAGTCTGGAGACGAGATCAGCTTCGATCTGGAGCGCGGCAAGCGTTTGTTCGTGCGCTACATAGCCTGCAGCGACGTGCACGAGGACGGTACGCGGACGGTATTCATGGAGCTCAACGGACAGCCCCGCTCGCTGCGGGTGCCGGACCGCAGCCAGGTCGCCAAGCGTCCGGCGCAGCGCAAGGCGCAGCCCGACGATCCGAAGCAGATCGGCGCGCCGATGCCCGGCGCGATCGCGACGATCGCGGTCAGCGTCGGCCGGAAAGTGGCCCGCGGCGACGTGTTGGTGAGTCTGGAAGCGATGAAGATGGAGACTCAGGTGCGCGCGGAGATCGACGGCGAGGTCGCTGAGGTGCTGGTCACGCCCGGCCAGATGGTCGACCCGAAGGATCTGCTCATCGTGCTGCGCTAATGTCTCGGACACGAACGCTGTATAGCTCCGAGATGTAAATGACTGAACCGCGCGGCCGGTGCGCTGGTCGCCCGGCCGGGCAGAAGTCGTTGAACAAATGGTTCATGTTCGCGGACCGGCGCAGTCCGCTCGCCTTCTGGCTCGGCAGCTTTGCCGTCGTGTTCGGCGTGCTGCTGCACATTCCGGCCTTCCTCATGGCGCACGCCATGCATTACCGCATGGTCGGCATGCCGATGGGAGCGCCGATGCTGTGCGGCATGGCGTGCATCCTGGCCGGTGCGGCGGCGAGCGCGTTCGGACTGCAGCCCAAACGGGCCACTTCCGGCGACGAGGCGATTCACCAGCGCATCGTGGCCCCCCGAAGATGCGCCGCTCACCGTATGGCACTGGATGGCTGGCGCCGCACTCGCCATCGCCCTGGTGGTCGACATCATGACGGTCGCGGGCCTCTCCTGGGGTTTTGTCAATTTCGGGCTGCTGCTCTGGCTGCCCGGCGAGTTGATCGCGCACGGCCGTAACATGGGGCTTGCGGCCGCGCTCATCGCCCGCTCCACTCTGTTTGCCGTCCCGGTGATGGCGATCGCGGCGTTCCTTTATTCGCGCTGGAGCACCAAGGGTACGTTACTGGTCATTACCGCGATCACCGCGGCGGGCATCCTGGCGCTGGTCCCGCAGCACAGCGGGGTGACGGGCGCCGGCAATCCGCTGCTTGCGCCGGCGTTGCTCATCGTCGGCTCGACCGGCGTCATCTCCGTTTTGCTGCCATACGCCGCGGGAAACTATCCGCTGCGCATCCGCGGTCGCGCCACCGGATGGGTGGCCGGCTGCAGCAAGGCGGGCGGGCTGATCTGCCAGGGACTCGGCGTGCTTGCGCTGGTGCCGGCATTGCGAATGTCGGCACCGGCGCTCTCGGTGCCGGTCGTGCTCGCCCTTGCATTGATCGCATGGTACGGCCGCGAGACGCGCGGCCGAGACCTGCGCGAACTGGAGCGCGCTGTCGCGCCGGCGCTCATCCTAACTTGATCATGACGTGGCGAGGCACGGAGTAGTCCTCGAGCGCATAGAGCGAGAGATCCTTGCCGTAGCCGGAGCGCTTGCAGCCGCCGTGCGGCATCTCCCGGGCCAGGATGCCGTGCGTGTTGATCCAGGTGCAGCCGTACTGCAGGCGGGCGGCCACCTGCATCGCTTGACCGATGTCACGCGTCCACACCGAGGAGGCGAGGCCGTATTCCGAGTCATTGGCCCAGCGGATCGCCTGCTCGATGTCCGTGAACGGCGTGAGGGTCACCACCGGCCCGAAGATTTCCCGCCGGACGATCTCATCGTCCTGACGGGCGCCGGCGATCACGGTCGGCTCGTAGAAAAACCCCTCGCCGGCGCGCGCCCGGCCGCCGGTCGTGATGCTCAGATGCTTGTCCGCGGCGGCGCGCTCGACGAACCCGGCAACGCGGCGGCGCTGCTCGGCCGAGATGACCGGCCCCATGTCCACGGCGGGACTTGCCGGTCCGCCCACCTTCAGGCTGCTCGCCGCCTGGGTCAGGTCCGCGACGACACGGTCGTAGGCCTGCGCCGCAACGTACAGGCGGCACGCCGCGGTGCAATCCTGTCCGGCGTTGTAGAACCCGAGGATGCGGATGACCGAGGCGACAGCCGCAAGGTCAGCGTCGGCGCAGATGATGACCGGCGCCTTGCCGCCGAGCTCCAGATGGGTTCGCTTGAGATTGCCGGCGGCGGCCGCGAGGACCTTCTGTCCGGTCGATACGTCGCCGGTCAGCGAGACCATGCGTACGTTCGGATGGGCGACCAGTGACGCGCCCACCGTATCTCCACGGCCGCACACGATGTTGGCGACACCGCTGGGCAGCAGCTCGGCCAACGCCCCGGCCAGCTTCAAAACGGTGAGCGGCGTCTGTTCCGATGGCTTCAACACGACCGTGTTGCCCGCCGCGAGCGCCGGCGCCAGCTTCCAGGCCGCCATCATGAGCGGGTAATTCCAGGGCGCAATCGAGCCGACCACCCCCACGGGATCACGACGGATCATGCTGGTATATCCGCGCACGTACTCGGCGGCGGCCGGGGCGCTCTGGACCCGCACCGCCCCGGCGAAGAAGCGGAAGACGTCCGCGATGGCCGGCATCTCGTCCTTGCGCATCGCCTCGAGAGGTTTGCCCGTGTTGAGCGATTCGAGCTGCGCGTACGCTTCGGCCTGGGCGTCCAGGTGGGCGGCGATCTCGAGCAATAGCCCGGCCCGATGCCCCGGCGTCGTCCGAGACCAGCGCTCGAAAGCGCGCGCGGCGGCCGCAATCGCGGCCTCGAGTTGCTCGCCGGTGGCCTCGCGAACGGATGCGATGGCCCGCCCGGTGGACGGATCCACGATGGTCTCGGGCGGTCCTTCGCCCGCCGCACGCCGGCCGTCGATGAGCAGGCGGGTTTCGGGCGGGGCGAGCATGGTGCTGTTCATGGAACCGATCCGATTGCCGCGACGCGGCGATGGACACATCGTAACGCCCGGCGTGCCCCGATGCCGCTTACACCCAACCGCCGTCCACGATGTATTGCTGGCTGGTGCATGCGCTGGCGGCATCCGAGGCGAGAAACACGATGACGCTGGCCACCTCGGAGGGCTCAAGCCCGCGCTTCAGGCATTGCCGGGCCTGGATTTCTTTTTCGGTTTCCGGCGTCACCCATCTCTGGAGTTGTCGCTGCGTCATGATCCAGCCGGGCGCCACCGCGTTGACCCGGATCCCATACGGACCGTAATCGCGCGCCAGCGAGCGTGTCAGCCCCAGCACCGCCGATTTCGAGGTGGTGTAGGCGACCATGCCGCCCTGGCCGATGATCCAGGAGATCGAGCCCAGGTTGACGATCGCCCCGCGCCCGGCGGTCTTCATGGCCGGCAGCACCGCCTGTGCGCAGAAGAACTGCTGCTTCAGATTGACCGCGATGCGGCTGTCCCACAACGCCTCGGTCACCTCCTCGGTGGCGTGCCGCTCGTCGCTCGCCGCGTTGTTGACCAGCACCGTGATCGGTCCCAGTTGCGCGGCGATGGCCGTGATCGCCCGCCGCAGCGCCGCGATGTCGGTCAGATCGCAGGGCTCGAAATGCACGGTCGCGCCGGCGCCGGCGAGCTCCCCCGCGAGCGCCTGCGAGGGTTCCCGGGCCACATCGATGAAGGCGACCTTGGCCTGCTGCGCCGCGAACGCCCGCACGATGGCTTCGCCGATCCCGGAACCCCCGCCGGTGACCAGAACGACTCGATCTTTGAGGTCGGAATAAAGAGCTGTCATCGTGCACTGCACTCCGTGGAAATCAAGGGCCGGGAAGGGCGCATCATAATGCGCGGGAGCGTACCATCACGCTTGCACCGGACACGTCATCAGGAGCATAGCGTTCACATGGCACTGACTGGAGAGTTGTTCATCGGCCGGGCGCGACGGGAAACGCCGCGGAAGTTTCAAGCGCTCGATCCTGCGTCGGGCCGCCCGCTGGAGCCCGCCTTCAGCGTCGCCGGCTCCGCAGAAGTGGAGGCCGCCTGCGCGATTGCGCATGCTGCGTTCGATGCCTATCGGGGGCTGCCGCCGGAACGGCGCGCCCTGTTTCTCGAGGCGATCGCCAAGCAGATGCTGGCGCAAAGCGAGCCGCTGCTGCAACGGGCGCACCGCGAAACGGCGTTGCCGCTGCCGCGGCTGGAGGGCGAGCTTACCCGGACCGCGAATCAGCTGCGCCTGTTTGCCGCCGAGCTGCGTTCGGGCGAGTGGCTGGGCCTGCGCGTCGATCCGGCGATGCCGCAGCGTCAGCCGGCGCCGCGTCCGGACCTGCGCCAGCGCAGGATCGCCATCGGACCGGTGGCGGTGTTCGGTGCGAGCAATTTTCCGCTCGCCTTTTCGGTGGCCGGTGGCGACAGCGCGGCGGCGCTCGCGGCGGGCTGCCCGATCGTGGTGAAAGGCCACCCTGCGCACCCCGGTACCGGCGAGTGGGTCGCGCAGGCCATCACGGCGGCGGCGGCCGAGACGGGCATGCCCGAAGGCGTATTCTCGCTCCTCAACGGTCCGGACACCAAGCTGGGCGCGGCATTGAGCGCTGATCCGCGCATTCGGGCCGTGGCATTCACCGGCTCTCGCGCCGCAGGTCTGGCGCTGATGCACGTGGCGGCGACGCGCCCCGAGCCCATCCCGGTGTTCGCCGAGATGAGCAGCGTCAATCCGGTCATATTGATGCCGGGAGTACTCGGCTCGAGCGCCGAGCGCCTGGCGCGCGAGTTTGCCGCTTCGCTGACGCTGTCCGTCGGCCAGATGTGCACCAATCCCGGGATCATCCTCGCGTTGCACAGCCCGGGTTTGCAGACATTCCTGGACACCGCCGGCACGGCACTCGCGGACATCACGCCCGGCGTGATGCTCACCGCGGGCATTCACCGTAACTATACGCATGGCGTCGAGCACTTGACGGCCCGAGGGGCCGAGCTGATCGCGCGCGGCGCCGAGGGCGGCGAAGCGAACTGCGGGCGCGCCGCGCTGTTCAGCGTTTCCGCCGCCATGTTCCTCGAGCGTCCTGAGCTCGCCGAGGAAACCTTCGGCCCCGCCGCGCTCGTGGTGCGGTGCGCGACGGTCGCGGAGATTCGTCAGATCATCGAGCGGATCGAGGGTCAGCTGACCCTGGCGTTGCACATGGACGAAGCCGATCAGCCGCTCGCGCACGGACTGCTGCCGGCACTGGAGCGCAAGGCCGGACGAATCATCGTCAACGGGTGGCCGACCGGCGTCGAGGTGTGTCATGCGATGGTTCATGGCGGGCCCTTCCCGGCGACCTCCGACGCCCGCAGCACCTCGGTGGGCACCCTGGCGATCGACCGCTTTCTGCGGCCGGTGTGCTATCAGGGCTTTCCCGAGGCGTTGCTTCCGGTGGAGCTGCGCGCCGCCGAGCTGCCCCGCTGGCCGCATCGACTCGACGGTGAGCGACGCCTCGCCAAACGCGGCTGAGCGCACGGACGCCGCGCACCGCATGAGCGCTCGCTCAGAGCGGGAGCGGCGGCGCGGCACCCGCCGGGGTGCCGCGCCCCAGGGGATTGCGCAGCGGCAGGAGGAAGGCGTCGGCACGGATGTCGAAGACGTCGCCCGGCTCGGTACGCACCTGATCGGAAAACGACAGGGTTGCCGTGCCGAAGAAATGCACGTGTACGTCGCCGGGGCGGCGGAAATTCGCATATTTGAAGTGATGATGCTCCAGGTTGGCGATCGAGTGCGACATGTTCGTCTCGCCGGTGAGAAACGGCTTTTCCCAGAGCAGCCGCCCGCCCCGGTAGATGCGGCTGGTGCCGCGCACGTCGGGGGGAAGCTCGCCGGTGAGCAGTTCCGGCCCGAGCGCCACCGGCCGCAGCTTCGAGTGCGCGAGCCACAAGTAGTTGTGCCGCTCGGTCACGTGATCGGAAAATTCATTCGCCAGGCAGAAGCCGAGCCGGCGCGGCACTCCCTCGGGGTCGATCAGGTAGATCCCGGCGATTTCGGGCTCCTCGCCGGCATCGAGGGCGAAGGAAGGCGACTCGAGCGGCGCGCCGCTCGCCACGACGCTCGAGCCGTCGCCCTTGTAGAACCACTCCGGTTGCGCCCCCGGACCGCCGACGGCCGGCTTGCCGCCCTCGAGCCCCTCGCGAAAGATGCGCATGGAATCGGTCTGGCCCGCATCACCAGCGGCGAGCGCATGCATCTTGTCGCGGCTTTCGGCCGAGCCGAGATGGGTGAGCCCCGTGCCGCTCAGATACAGATGCGCCGGATCCGGATGGTCGACCGGGGGCAGCAGCCGCACACCCTCGAGCGCGATGCGCTGGTCCGTGCGGCGGCGGCTCACCGCCTCCTGCAGGGTGAGGCCCGACGCTATGGCCTGCGTCGCAAGCTCGTACACGCTCGCGACCCCGTTCAGGCGATGCGCGTGCCTCTCGTCGACGAGAGCCGCTACGCAACGCTCGGCGGCGATTTCGATCTGTACCAGACGCAATGACATGGATACTCCCGGCCGGCGCCAGTTCGGAACGAAATCATAATGCAAACGAAGCCTATTTGTCTGATTAATAAGCAATGCTTGACAGCCGGTCCGGCCGCTTCGTATTGTCCGGCCTTCAATTGTCTGATTAAACGGCGAGCCATGGCGCCGACCCGCGCGCTCAGGGCGGACCCTCGCGATCCGGAGCCCGCAGTATGGCAGTCATGATCGGCAGCGACTCGAACGTAGCACGCCCGCAAGGCGGGGCGACGCAGGCGTACACGGCGGCGCTGGTCGTGCTCGCCACCGTCTTCTTCATGTGGGGTTTCGTGACCGTCCTGAACGATACCCTCATCCCGCACTTCAAGACCGCTTTCCAGCTGGACTACGCGCAAGTCCTGCTGATTCAGCTCGTGTTCTTCCTCGCCTACCTGATCATGGCCATGCCGTCGGCCAAGATCCTGGAGCGCACCGGTTACAAACTCTCGGTGGTGCTCGGCCTGTTGGGCATGACCGTGAGCGCCGCCGGCTTCATTCCTGCGGCCATGCTGGAGTCCTACGGGCTGTTCCTGGTAGCGCTGTTTCTGCTGGCCGCCTCCATCACGCTCCTGCAGGTGGCGGCCAACCCCTATGTGGCGGTCATCGGCCCGCCGGACACTGCCTCCAGCCGCCTGAACCTCGTGCAGGCGCTCAATTCCGCCGGTACGATGCTGGCGCCGCTGTTCGGCGGGCTGCTGATCCTCGGGCACGGCGCCGCGGCCACTGCGCACGGCGGCGCTCATCTGACGGCGGCGCAGCGGACCGCCAGCGTACATACGGTGGAACTCCCCTATGCGATCATCGCGCTGGTGCTGCTGGCGCTCGCGATACTCGTCTGGCGGGTGCCGCTGCCGGACCTCGGCAAGGAGACGCGGCGCATGGCCCGTACCGAGCGCGCGCACCACAGTCTTTGGCGGCACCGCAATCTGGTGTTCGGCGTGCCGGCTATCGCTCTTTACCTCATCTGTGAGGTCGGCATCGGCTCGACGCTGATCAATTTCATGTCCCTGCCCTCGATCGGCGGTCTGTCGCATCAGCGGGCCGCCGACTACCTCACCTTGTATTGGGGCGGAGCCATGGTCGGACGCTTCATCGGCTCGTGGCTGCTGCGCCGGATGAAGCCGCAACGCCTGCTGACCGCGGTGACGCTCGGTGCGCTCACGTTGGTCGCAATTGTTCTCGCCACATCCGGTCACGTTGCAATGTATTGTCTGCTCGCGGTCGGTTTGTGCAACTCGATCATGTTCCCGACGATCTTCACGCTCGGCATCGACGGCCTCGGGCCGCTGACCGAGGAAGGCTCGGGACTGTTGATCATGGCGATCGCGGGCGGCGCGCTCGCGGAGCTGCAGGGAGTCCTTGCGGACCACATCGGCCTGCATCTGTCGTACATTCTGCCGTGGGCCTGCTACGGCTATGTGTTGTTCTACGCGCTGTGGGGATACCGCACTACCGGCGCGGTGCGGAGCGAGCAGCTGGTCTCATCCTGATAGGCGCGCCAGCACGGCGCGCCGGCGCGGATCGGGCGCGGGTCGTGTCCAGCAGCGCCAGGTGTACCAGATCGGCCATGGCGGCGCGCGCGGCCGCCGGGTCGCGCCGGTCCACCGCCTCGTACACGCGGCGGTGATCGGGCAGCGGATTGCGGGCCAGGGGCGCGCCGCGCTGCTTGAAGATGGTGGTCCACGTGACGGCGGCGGCGATTCCGCTGGTCAGAGAGGCCAGGAACGGGTTGCCCGAGGCTTCGAACAGCGCCGAATGGAACTGCCGGTCAGCCTGCCGGCCGGCCTCGACGGCCAGGGATTCGGCGGCCATGTCATCGAGGGCCAGGCGCATGGTGCGCAGCTGCTCTTTGCTGCGGCGCGCGGCGGCCAGCGCCGCGGCGGCCGGCTCGACGATGGCGCGCAGCTCGAACAGCCCGGCGAGCAGGCGCGCATCCGGCTGTGCGCTGAAGATCCACGACACCACGTCCGGGTCGAGCAGATGCCATGCGCGTGACTCGCTCACCCGCGTACCGAGCTTCGGACGGGACTCGACCAGACCCTTGGCGGCGAGAATGCGCAGTGCCTCCCGGTAAGCGGTGCGCGACACTCGCAGCTGCTCACTGGCGACGATCTCGCCTTCCAACACACGGCCCGGCGCAAGTTTTCCCGACACGATGCGCACACCGATATCACGGGCGATGGTGCCGTGCAGGCGCAGCGCCTTCGCGCGCTGGGGTATGTTGGCAGGCCGGGGCGTCCTCGGTCGCATCGAAGGCGTACTCTTGGAGCGGTCGATCGAGCAAGTATAGCGCCGGCGACTTGACGTCGGCGTGAGCCGCGACTCATGATATTTATCATATTTACAGTGAAGTGAAGGCGGACGGTGACGTCAGTGATCGAACAGCTCGAAGCCGCACTGGGCCGCGGGGCCGTGCTGCGTGGCGCGGCGGCCCTGGAGGTCCGGGATGCCGCCCAGACGCACGGCTTGGGCGCCGATCTGGGCGTTCCGCTGGCGGTCCTGCGGCCGCGCTCGACGGCCGAAGTCTCGCTCATTCTCAGGCTGGCGCATGCCGCGCGTCAGCCCGTGGTGCCGTGGGGCGGCTGCACCGGCTTAGTGGACGGCGCGGCTGCCGCCGGCGCGCTCGCGCTGTCATTGGAGAGAATGAGCGCGATCGAGGAGATCGACGAGATCAACCGGGTGATGCGCGCGCAGGCCGGATGCATCCTGCAGAACGCCTGTGACGCGGCCGAGACACGCGGGCTGCTGCTGCCGCTGGATCTCGGCGCGCGCGGCTCGGCCACCCTCGGCGGCGTCATCGCCACCAATGCCGGGGGCAACCGGGTGCTGCGCTGGGGCATGACGCGCGACATGGTGCTCGGTCTCGAGGCCGTCCTGGCCGACGGCACCGTGATCAATTCGTTGAACACGTTGATCAAGAACAATGCGGGTTATGATCTGAAGCAGCTGTTCATCGGCTCGGAAGGCACGCTCGGCGTGGTGACCCGCGCTGTGCTGCGGCTGCGCTCGAAGCCGCTGAGCGAGAACGTCGCTCTGCTGGCCGTCGAGGAATTCGAGCTTTTGCCGCGCACACTACGCCGTTTGGAGCGCGAGCTCGGCGGTTCGCTCTCGTCGTTCGAAGTGATGTGGGCGGAATTCTACCGGCTGGTCACCACCGTGCCGGCTTCGGGCCGGGCGATTCTGCCGCACGGCCATCGATTCTACGTACTGGTCGAGTCGCGCGGCGTCAGTGTTCAGGCCGACGCCGAGCACTTCGAGAATGTGCTTGCAGGGGCGCTCGAGGACGGTGAGGTGGTCGACGCGGTGATCGCCAAATCCGACACGGAACGTAAGGCGATGTGGAGCCTGCGCGACGACGTCGCCCAGGTCACGCGCGACGGTCCTGTCTCGGCCTTCGATGTCAGCCTCAAAATCGACGATATGCCCGGTTACCTGGACGAGGTGCACCGCGCGCTCGTGGCCCGCTGGGGGAGCGAGTGCCGCTTCGTGGTGTGGGGGCATCTGGGTGATGGGAACCTGCACATCATGGTCGGGATCGACGACAGCACGCCGCAGAGCCACCACGAGATCGAGGAACGGATATACGGGCCGTTGCGCACACGGCCGGGCTCGTCCATTTCCGGCGAGCACGGTATCGGCCTGCAGAAGCGCGACTACCTGGCGTGCTCGCGCACGCCCGCGGAGATCGCCATGATGCGCGCCTTGAAGACCGCGCTCGATCCGCACGGCATCCTCAACCCCGGGAAAGTGCTCCCGGCCGCGGACTGACCGCCCACGGGAAGCGTGACCGGCCGGGATGACACCCCGGATCACTTGCGCCACCGCCTTCGGCATCGCCGGACCCGCCGCCGAATCGCTCGCAAGCGCCGGCCGAGTCACCTGCCTCGGGATTCCGCCGGTCACGAATCCCGGCGCGAAACCACCGCCTCCTGCAGCGCCCGAAGGCAGGTACCGATCGCTCCGGCGCGCGTCTGCCACAGCCGCCTCGCTGCGCTCGGCCGGGCGCTTGGCGCGGCACAGAGGCGCCGCGCCGTCGCCGGCTTCGGGCTATGGACGACGGAGATAACCATGCCCATCAGTGCTCATACACCACGTGCAGGGACACGATTCCTCGCGCAATCGCACCGTGGGGCGGGCGCCGGGAGCACCGGCGAGACCGGGGGCGTACTCGCCAGGGCAGGCTGCGCCAGGACTCCGAGCGACATGACCCAGCACGAGGTTATTCGATTCATCCGTCGATCCCTTCTTGATCATGCCGTCAAAGCGTTTTAGCGAGCCCGGCGCTCATGAAACGCCCGTTATCACGGATCTTTTTGCTCCTGCGCGCCCTGCGGCGACTGATGTATCGATGCCTGATAGTCCTGCCGGAGAGGCCGGCCATTCGCCGCAGAGGAGCGGCGCGGCGCAGCCGCAAGATGCGCGGCGAACGCCCGATCGGCTGAGCGCATGGCGGCACTGCGGGCAGCGATGTGCTGGGCGGGACGTTCCGCGAACTTCCGCGGCAGACCCCTCCATCCGGGCCCGGCCTCGCGACCGGCGAGTTCACTCATCCGGCGATGCGGCCTTTCTGCTCGAACAGCACGACATCGCCCGGGGGCGAGTTGGCGATGATGCGGTTGCGGCCGCCGGCTTTGGCCTGATAGAGCGCCGCGTCCGCGCAGGTGATCAGATCCTCCAGCCGCTCGCCGTCGAGCGGGTAGCTCGCGATGCCGAGCGACGCGGTGATGCGCGGCAGCGCATTGCCGTGCATGAATACGCGGCGCTGCGCGATCGCCTCCCGGATTGCTTCGGCCTTAGCATAGGCATCATCGAGAGTGCAGCTCGGCAGCACCAGCAAGAACTCCTCACCGCCGTAGCGGCAGGCGATGTCCTCGGCGCGCGTATGGCGCTTGAGCACCTGGGCGACCTCGGACAAGACCGCGTCGCCGGCATCGTGCCCGTGGGTATCGTTGAATTCCTTGAAATGGTCGACGTCGAGCATGACCAGGCTCACCGCGTGCCCGTGACGCTGTGCGCGGGCGAGCTCGCGGTGCAGCGAAATCTCCAGATGCCGTCGATTATAGAGATTTGTCAGAGGATCGCGCTCCGAGCCCGTGCGCAGAGTCTCCTGCAGGCGAAGATTGCCGACCGCAAGTGACAGATGTTCCGCAAGAGTCGCGGCGATGCGCTGCACGTCGCCCGCAAGGGTTTCAGCGGCGGTGCTCTGCACGTGCAACACCGCGAATGCGTGTCCATCCGCGACCAATGGCGCGCACAGACACGCCCGCTCAACGCCGCCGAGATGCTGACACGGAACACTCGAGCGTCCGGGCTCGAATGGATGCGGCCGGCTTCTGCGCAACGCCCAACAATCTTCCGGAGCAAAGCTCTGCGGTGCCGACAGGCCGCCCCAGCTGACCTGCAGCTCCAACGCGCTATCCGGTCCGCGGGACACGTAGAACGCGCCGGCCGCGTCGCGCAGCAACCTGGGCAACGCACCACGAATGACACGATTGGCTTCGGCCAGCGAATGACAGACCTGCAACAGCTCCATGAGCCTGCTCGTGGCCAGAACTTCCTCGAGTTGAGCGCCCTGCACAGCGAGGGTCCGGCGCAACGTGGCCTCTGTCCTGCGACGGCCGGTGCGTTCCACGAGGCACAGAATGACGAGCAGAGCGGAAATCACGGCGGATCCGGCCAGCGCGGCGCGGCCATAACCGGTGGAACCTGCGACCATGGGCCAGTTTGCCAGACTATCCGCCGCCACGCGGGTGCTGACGACCGATAGGATGGCGAACGCGCACGTCGCGTACCCCAATGGTTGGAGGCGCCGCCGGCCAACGGGAGCCGGAGCGGACGATGGAGTTCGTGCGGAAGGCCGGAGTGCCGACATGCGGCTCGATACCTAGCTGTGAGAACAATAAAGCCGATCACCCACCGGCCTACTTCGGCTGCACCGTCACGCGCTTGAGGATTATCGCCGCGGAAACGTGACGCACGACCACGAGCGCGGCACGGTTTCGACATGTGCCGGCGGGCAGTACCGCCGCGGAAGGCGCGGCATTGGCGGGCGGGAACGGCGGGATCAATCCGCAGAGGACCCGGCGCGCCCACGCAGCAGATGCGGCCCGAGTTCAGCGACCGCGCGGCAACCGAGCTGACCCATCACCCGATCGAGCTCGACCGTGAGCATCTCGAGGGCCCGTCTTGCGCCGGCCTCGCCCGCGGCGGCAAGGCCATACAGCGTCGCCCGGCCGACCATGACCCCATCGGCCCCGAGGGCGAGCGCCTTGGCGATGTCCGTGCCGCGGCGCACGCCGCTGTCGATCAGGACCGTCAGACGGTCGCCGACCTCGGCGGCGATCTCGCCCAACATCTCGATGGGCGCGACGCAATAATCGAGCTGGCGGCCGCCGTGGTTGGTGAGCACCATCCCGTCGCACCCGAGAGCGACCGCGCGCCGCGCGTCCGCCGCCGTCAGCACGCCCTTGACGAGCAGCTTGCGCGGCCAATGCTCACGCACCCAAGCGATGTCCTCCCAGGTCAGCGTGGGGGCGAACATCTGCGGAATGATCGTACTACCGCCGACGGCGCTGGCCGCCCCCGGCGGCAGAAAGTTCTCGATGTTACGAAAGCGGGGCACACCGTGGCGCGCCAGAACCTGAGTGAACCAGCGCGGATGCCCCAGCGTATCGAGCGCCGCCCGCAAGCGGGGCTTGCCGGGCTTGCGATAGTTGCGCTTGTCCCATTCCCGGCTACCGAAGACATTGGCATCGGTAGTGAACAGCAACGCCTCGTAACCGGCGGCGGCCGCCCGGCGCATGATGTCCTCGGCGATGGCGCGATTCTTCATCACGTACAGCTGCATCCACAGCCGTCCGCCCGCCCGGCTCGCGACATCCTCCAGCAGCGTGGTCGACAGCGTGCTCAGCGTGAAGGGGATGCCGAACGCGGCGGCCGCCCGAGCGAGCGCGATGTCGCCGTGCGGGTGCAGCATGCCGTTCAAACCCGTTGGCGCAATCGCCAGCGGCGCGCCGCAGGGCGCGCCGAACAGCTCCGTGCCAAGACCGCGTCCTTGCGTATCGATCAGCGTCGGCGGCACGAAGCGCAAGGCCGCGAACGCGGCCCGATTGCCGCTCAGCGTCGCCTCGTCCTCCGCGCCGCCCTCCACGTATTCGAACACGAAGCCCGGAACCCTCCGCATCGCCACCGCGCGCAGGTCCGCGATGTTATGCGCCGAGGCGATGTCACGCCCATCGAAGGGCCGGCGTTTCCAGGACATGCGTATCGTTCACCGAGCGCACAGCGGCGCTTAGATGCTCCAGCCGCCGTCGATGACGTGAATCTGCCCGGTGGTGTAGCTGGCGCCGACCAGATGCACAACCAGATCGGCTATTTCCTCGGGCCGGCCGATCCGGCCGATCCGGCCGATCGGCTGGCGGGCGACGAAAGCCGCGCGCGTCTGCTCGTAGTCGCCTTGGGCGCGCAGCCGGCTCTCGAGTGATGGCGTCTCCACGGTTCCGGGACAGATGGCGTTACAGCGGATGCCGCCGCCGACGTAGTCCGCGGCTACGGATTTCGTCAGACCGATCACGGCCGCCTTGGTCGTCGCATAGACGCAGCGCACCGGAACGCCTTTGACACTGCTCGCCACCGACGACATGTTGATGATGCACCCGTCGCGGCGCGCTAGCATGCCGGGCAGCACCGCTCGAATGGTGCGCACCATCGCCTTGACGTTCAGGTCATAGGCGAAATCCAATTCCGCGTCGGTGCACTCCAGAACGGTGCCGTGGTGAACACAGCCGGCGCAGTTGAACAGAATGTCCACATCGCCGGCATGAGCCACGCCGGCGGCGATGCTCCTGGTGTCGCGCACATCCATGCGGCAGGTCACGATGCTCTGTCCGGTCAGAGAGGCGAGACTGGCTTCGTCTATGTCGGTGGCCACGACGCGCGCGCCTGGCTGCGCACCAGCGCCGAAGTCGGCTCGAGCGTGGTACGCAGCGTGGCCAGAACGCCGATCCGGTGTCCCCGCCGGACGGCATCGCGCGCCATCGGCTCGTCGACGCGCAGCACAGGCTGATCGTACAGTTGGCGTGCCACCTCGACGGCCGGGCCGATCGACGAGCACGTCACCAGCACGGCATCCGCGCCCGCATCGAAGGCGGAACCCACGAGCGCGGCAAGCCGCCGCACCGTCACCTTCTCCAGACGCTCGGCCTGAATCGTATTCTTGATGAGGCTTTCGTCGACGACATGGAAGATCCGCGTTTCCGGCAGCCATCGCGCACAGAGCGCTGCGAACAGCGGCGTCAGCACCGGTGAGGTGTGCAGCAGAGCGAGTGTCTGGTTCGGCATGTCCGTCTCTCATCGGCCCCCAGGTTCCCCAGCCCGGTGCGAAGACGCCGGCCGTCGCGCCCGCGCGGTGGCCGGCGGATGTCGTGGCGCCGCGTTCCAGCCGCGGGGCGGCGTCGCGTCGCGCGCCAGGGATTTCCCGGGCGCGAACAGCTCGTTGTAAACGGTCTCCGCCATGATGTGATAGCCGATGTCGTTGGGGTGCAGATCATCACCGCATTGATCGCCGCCGATGTAGTGGTGCGGATGGCGCGGATCGCGCAACGCCCCATCGAAGTGGATCACGCCATTGAAGCCCCGGCCCTTGCGGATCCAGGCGTTTACCTGCTGACGGACTTTCTCGCCCGCGGGCCGCTCGTAGGTGGAGCCGAGATAGGGCGTCAGGGTGCCGAGGTAGATCTTGATGCCGCGCGCGTGCGCCCGCCGAATGAGATCGCGATATGCGCCGATGATGGCCGAGGCGGGTATCGGACCGGTGTCACCATCGGGATCGTATGCCCAGCCGATGTCGTTGATGCCCTCGAGCAGCACGATGGCGCGCACTCCGGGGATATCCAGTGCGTCACGGCCGAAGCGCTCGAGCGCCTTCGGTCCCGCCCCGTCGTGCAGCAGGCGGTTGCCGCTGATCCCGGAATTGATGACCACCCAGCGGCGGACGGCGGACCGCGCCGCCAGCAGCCGCGCCAACTGCTCCGGATAGCCCAGATGCATGCCGGCTGTGGAGCAGAAGCCCTTCGTGATCGAGTCGCCGAACGCGACCAACACCGGGCGGGGCTTCGCGGTGGAGACTTCGACACCGTTCGCCAGCTCCGGCGCCTGCGGGCGGCCGCCCTGCGGCCACACCAGCTGGGTCACGTGATTGCCGGGCGGCGACACCCAGACGTGTTTCAGCTGGCCCGCCGGTGTGGCACCGGAGGGGTAGTACACGGAGATCGCGATGTTCTCGAAGCGGTGCACTTCCATGTCGATCGGGTCGCTCACCCACGCCTTGCCGGTCGGGATGACGCCGCCGCGCTTGCCACGGAACGTGACGACATGAACGGTCCCCGCCTCCAGCACGCCGGTCGGCGACGCGGCCGCTACCGTGACCTCGGCGAACCGGACGGGCGAGAGCCCCAGCTCGTTGGTCAGGCGTATGCGCACGCGGTTGCCACCGGCTTCGAGTTGCACGGTCTGGCGTACGGACTGATGCGTGAAGGTGCGCTGCTGATTGCAGCCCCATACCACCGTGGTGGGAAACGGCGGCGCATACCATGCCTCGACCCAGTGCGTGGCGTCCGCGGCCCATGCGGCCGGAGCGGCGAGCGAAACCGCGACGGCGGCGAGCCCCGCGATCCATCCAACCCGTCTGGCGGCACTCATCCGCGCACCACGAGGTAGTTGCCCAAACCGATCACGACCGTCGCGCCCACCAAGGTCACGAGACCCGCGGTCATGATGGCGAGGCTGCGCCGGCTCGCGCCCCGCCATTCCTTCAGCGCCAGACCCCACAGGGTCGCGAAGATAATGATGCTGGACATGTGCAGCGTCCAGCTGGAGAAGCCGTATCGGCCCATCTGACTTTCCCCCATGGTGTAGAAAAAGAACTGCAGATACCAGGCGATGCCGCCCAGCGCGCACAACAGATAATTGCGTCGCAGAGGGATATTGTTGCCCGTATCGTCCAACCCGCCCTGCAGACCCCGCGCGCTGTCATTGCGGATGATCAGGTATAGACACCATATGGCGTTGGTGGTGAAGCCGCCGAGCAACACGACCACCAGTACCGGCAGTCCCTGCCAGAGCGCACCCGTTCCCTGGGCGAGCGTCAGGTGTCGGATCGGCCCGCCGGCATCGAGTCCGTAGGCGAAGCATGCGCTCATGATGCCGGAGAAGATCGCCACCGCGATGCCCTTGCGGAAGTCGGTCTCGCGCGGCAACGTGCGGTCCTGTTCCATGAGATGCCGCGCGGCCTGTTCGTGCTCCTTGTCGTGACCGGCCTTGCCGACGACCGCGATGCCCGCGAGCGCCACGGCGATGCCGAGCAGGACGACACGCCCGCCGGTGGTGTGGATGAGGCTGCCGAAGAGCTGACCGCTTACCAGGGGCGGGATTAGGGTGCCGAATGCCGCGGTGAGCCCGAGCGCGACGGCGGTGCCGAGCGCGATACCGAGGTAGCGCATGGTCAGCCCGTAGGTCAACCCGCCGAACCCCCATAGAATGCCGAAGAAATAACACAAGGCCAACGTGCGGGGCGGCGTTGCCTCCAACACCGCCAACAGCTGGTGGGTGGCGAGGCCGGCGAACAGCCACGGTGCGAGAATCCAGCTGAAGACTCCACCGATGAGCCAGAACACCTCCCACGACCAGCCGCGCACGGACCGGTAGGGCACATAGAAGCTCGCGGCGGCGAACCCGCCGACCCAATGAAGGAAGACACCGAGCACGGGGTTGGGCGTCATGTCAGATCCGGTAGATTCGCTCGGCGGTGGCGGAGAAGAGGTTGGCGCGCTCCGCGGCGCTTGCGCCCGCCAGGATGCGCCTGTAGGCCGCATAAAAGTCGCCGAACGCGCCGAACAGGCGATCGACCGGGAAGTTGCTGGCGATCATGCTCCGCTCGGTTCCGAAGATCTCCAGGGTCTCCAGCACGAACGGCCGCAGGCTCGCCTCGCTCCAATGCCAGTCGAGCATCGCGAGCCCCGAGATCTTCACCGCGACGTTCGGCTGCGCGGCGAGCAGTCGCATGCCGCTGCGCCAGAGTTCGATGCCGGCGGCGTCCTTCTCCACGGGCATGCCGGTGTGATTGAGGATCAGGCGTGTGTCGGGGTGTCGGCTCGCCAGCCGCGCCGTAGCCGACATTTGAGCCGGGTAGATCTGCAGATCGAACGACAGGCCGTGGTGTTTCAGGCGCGCGAAGCCCGCCTGCCAGGCCTGGTCGGCCAGCAGGTCGCGCGGCGTGTACGTCTTGGCGGGATCCCGGTGCCAATTGAGAATCTGCCGAATGCCGCGTACGTTGCGCTGCGCCGCGTGCCGCTCGAGCAGCGCGGCGGAGCCGGCCTTTTCCAGCTCGGCGTGCGCCACGATGGCCTGCGGATAACCGCGTGCGTCGGCGAGACCCTGCAGCCAGTGCGTTTCGGCGAGTGCGTCCGCCGGAAGCGCCCCCGCCTCGATGTGTACGATCTTGCGCACGCGCACTTCGCCGCGGGCCGCATCGTCCAGATAATTGTCGAGCAGGTAGTCCCGGGCGATCGGGCTGACGTCTCCGGTGATCCCGACGGGCAGCGGCGGCGTAAGCCACGGATAGCGGATGCGCTGCAGGTCCCACAGATGCATGTGGGCGTCGACGACGTCGAGGCCCTGTGTCATGTCGCTGCGCATTCGAGCGGCTGCGCGCGGGTGGCTTTCGGGCATTGATGTCGGCTCAGTATGTCGTACGGCCACCGGAAATATCGAAGGTCGCGGCAGTGGAGAACGAGCATTCCTCGCTCGCCAGCCAGCACACCAGCGCGGCAACCTCCTCGACTTCGCCGAGCCGTCCCATGGGGATCTTCGAGCGCATGTAGTCGATCTGGCTTTGCGGCAGTTGGGCGAGAATCGGACTCTTGAAGGTCGCCGGTGTCACGGCGTTGGCGCGTACGCCGGTTTGCGCCAGCTCCTTGCCGAGCGATTTGGTCAGGCCGATCACCGCCGCTTTGGCCGCCGAGTAGGCCGACGCATTCGGGTTGCCTTCCTTGCCGGCGACGGACGAGATGTTGACGATTCGGCCGTAGTCGTTCTTGAGCATGTACGGGACGATCGACCGGCAGGTGTTGAATACGCCGTGCAGATCGACGTCGATGACCCGGCGCCACTCGGGCTGCGGGTATTCCCAAAGCGTCGCGGTGGGACCGGTGATCCCGGCGCTGGCGATCAGGATATCGATGCGACCGAAGGCACAGAAGGCGCGCTCGGCGGCCTGCGCCACCTGCTCGCCGTCCGCCACATCGACCTTGGCGATCTGGGCGCCCGGGATCGCCTGTGCGGCCGCACTCAAGGCTTTCTCGTCCCGGTCCCACAGGCACACCTGGCCGCCCTCGAGCGCGATGCGTGCCGCCGCTTCGCGGCCGACGCCCGAGCCGCCACCGGTAACGACCGCAACACGCCGCGCGAAACGTCCTGAGTACACCAGCATGATCCGCCCTCCTCAGCGCCGCCAGGCGCACACAGTCTGTGCCTGCTCGCCGAGCTTCTCGATGCCAAGCCGCATGCGGTCCCCGGGCTTGAGGTAGACCGGCTCGGGCTTCTGACCCATGCCCACGCCGGGGGGCGTGCCGGTGGTGATGATGTCGCCGGGCTCCAGCGTCATGAAGCGGCTGACGTAGCTGATCAGGGTGGCAACGCCGAAGATCATCGTGCACGTGTTGCCGTTTTGCATGCGCGTGCCGTTGACCTCGAGCCACATGCCGAGGCTTTGCACATCGCCCGCTTCATCCCGCGTCACGAGCCACGGACCGACCGGGCCGAAGGTATCGCAGCCCTTGCCCTTGTCCCACGTCCCGCCGCGCTCGATCTGGTACTCGCGCTCCGAGAGGTCGTTGACCACGACGTATCCGGCGACGTGCTCGAGGGCCTCACCCTCTTCCACATAACGGGCGGTGGTGCCGATGACCACGCCGAGCTCCACTTCCCAGTCGGTCTTCCTGGAGTCCCTCGGCAGCATGACGTCGTCGTTCGGGCCTTGCAGACAGCTGACGGCTTTGGTGAAGACGACCGGCTCGGCGGGAATGGGCATATTGGATTCCGCCGCGTGATCGGCGTAGTTGAGCCCGATGGCGATGAATTTGCGCGTGCCGGCGAACGGCACGCCGAGCCGCGGCTTTCCGGATACGGCGGGCAGCGTCGCCGGGTCGATCGCCGCGAGGCGGGCGAGGCTCCGCGGCGAGAGATGGGCGGCGTCGATGTCGGGGATGCTGCCGGAAAGAGAGCGGAGGGTCCCTTGGGCATCGAGGAGTCCGGGCAGTTCGTGGCCGGCGGGGCCGTAGCGCAGAAGTTTCATGGCGTATATCGGGATCTCTTGCAGTCTTGAGCCAAAAGCGGAAGGATTCGCATCCTCTCAGCGCGCATAAGGGCGATGCAGGGGCAGCGCGCGGTTGAGCTCGACACCGAAGCCCGGTGTATCCGGCAACTTCAACCGCCCGTTGACGGGAACCGGCTCGCCGATGAGCTGGGGATGGAACATCGGCACGACGTGGTCGGCCGCCGGTGCCATCATGAGGAATTCTGCGAACGGACTGTTGTGGCGGGTGATGACGAAGTGGTAGCTGTACACGCTCGAGCCGTGCGGAATGACCAGCACGCCGCGACTGTCGGCCAGGGCGGCGATTTTCATCAGCTCCGTCAGGCCGCCGCACCAGCCGACGTCCGGCTGGATGATGTCGCAGCAATCCATCTCGAGCAGCATGCGAAAGCCCCAGCGCGTCGCCTCGTGCTCGCCCGTGGTCACCAACATGCCGGACGGGGCGCTGCGCTTCAGCTGTGCGTAGCCCCAGTAGTCATCGGGAGAGAGCGCTTCCTCGATCCACTTCAGGCCGTGCTCGCGCGCCCCATGCGCCAGTCTGATCGCGTAGGGCAGATCGAGGCTCATCCAGCAGTCGAGCATGAGCCAGAAGTCCTCGCCGACACGGGCGCGCATCTCGCCGAGCGCCTCGAGATTGCGCCGCAGGCCCGCCTCACCCTCCGCCGGTCCGTGATGCAGCGGGAGTTTCCCGCCGATGAATCCGAGGGACTGGGCCAGATCGGGGCGAGATCCGGTGGCATAGAAGACCAGCTCGTCGCGCACCGCGCCGCCGAGCATCTGATAGACCGGCTCGCCACGCAGCCGGCCGAGCAGGTCCCACAGCGCCAGATCGACCCCGGATATGGCGTTCACGACCAGGCCCTTGCGCCCATAATATTGTGTGGCGAAGTACATCTGGTCCCAGATCTTCTCGATCGAGGCCGGATCACGGCCCTCGAGAAACCGGGCAAGATGGTGCTCGACGATGTAGGCCGCCGGCTCCCCGCCGGTGGTGACGGCGAACCCGATCGTGCCGTCAGCCGCTTCGATCTCGACGACCAGCGTGCCGAGGACATTGATCCCGAAGCTGCGCCGGCTCTGGCGGTACTCCGGATATCGGCTCATCGGCGTCGCGATGTGATCGTCGATCCAATGCCCGCCCTGCTGGTCATGATAGTCGGCACCACCGCCCCGGATGACGAACGCGCGCACTTGTCTGATCGGTGGAAAGCTCATGTACGGTGTGTGAACTCGGCGAATGGGTCAATGCGATGGACGGCGGCGCCCTCGAGTTGCGGTCGGCCCCTTTGTCCCACATACTAATACGGGTACCACATAATGAGAAGCAGTCGTCCATCCGAAAGGCTTGAGCATCCCTCAGCGGCTGATGAGGATGCGGGGCGCGCGCGCCTCGGCAGTCAGACCCTGCTGCGCGGGCTCGACGTGATCGACGTCGTCGCCGAGGGTCCGATCAAGCTTGGAGAGCTGGCAGAGCGGCTCGGCCTGACCCGTAGCACGACGCACCGGCTGGCGTCAGCGCTCACCGCCCGGCGCTACCTGTCGTTCGTGCCGCACAGCGGTTACAGCCTCGGGCCCAAACTGCTCGAGCTCGGGTTCCGGGTGCGTGACGAGCTCGATCTGCCGCGTGTCGCCGCGCCGCATCTGGAACGCCTGGCGCTGCTCACCGAGGATACCGTACACCTCGGGATACTCGATCAGGGGCACGTACTCTATCTCGACAAGGTCCCCGGCAAGCGGCGCATCAATATCAGTTCCAGAATCGGGGAGCTGCAGCCCGTGACCTCCACGGGTCTCGGCAAGGCGCTGATTCTCGATCTCGACGAGGACGCCTGGGTCGAGCTGTTTCGCGCCGAGCGCACCCAGCGGCGCGGCGAGAGCAGCCTGCAGGACTGGCTCGAGCGGATGCGCCGCTACGTCCGCGCCGGCTTTGCCTTCGATCTCGAGGAGAACGAGGACCAGGTCCGCTGCGTCGCCGCGCCGATCCGCGATGTGGCCGGGCGGACCATCGCCGCCATCAGCGTCTCGAGCGCCGCGCAGTACATGAGCGATCATCGCATGCAGACCTTGAGCAGGGACGTGGTCGGCACGGCGTGGCGCATCAGCGAGGACCTCGGTTGGACAGGGCGCCATCCGGCCGCCGCGGCTCAGGCCGCGGACGGCGACAAACCCCATACGCGTTAACCTGCGGCGCTCCCGAGCAGTCGGGCCAAACGCTCGGGCGCGCTTTCTGGACCCACCGGGGAACCCCGTCCAGGCGGCATTGGACAGACTCTGCCGCGGTACGATGGCGCCGCATTGTAGACGGCAGGGAATTCTCACCGAAAAGATCTTCGAAAGGCCGAGAAGTACCGCACGGGGCGCGGTCTGCGCGGCGGATGCGGTACAATGACTAACCGTCGTGCCGCTTCAGTGTCGCCCCACGTCGATCCGCAAACCGGCTCGAAAGCCCGCGGAGCCGAGACAGGACGAGTGCCGTCAAGAACGGCGCGAAGACGTGTCAGGGCAGGACTCTGATAGATGGACGTGTACAGTTCCTCTAGAGATTGTGCTCAGACCCGAGGTGCCGACCATGGAATCGAAAGTCATCCTGGTGCTGCTTGCGTCCACAACCGGAGCGACGCAGTGCCTGCGCATCGCTTCACTGATGAGCGAGCGTCTCGGCCAGAAGCTGCGGCTCGCACATGTCGAGGTCGGCCCGCGCTCGATTGTTTTCACTTCGGCGGAGCAGCTTTCGGAATCCGAGGTCGAGCAGCTGGCCGATCGCGAGCGGCTGGAAACCGAGAAGCTGCAAGGCATCGTTGCCGAATGGACACGGACGACCGGCATTTCCGCCGAATTCGATCTCTACAGTGGTGACGAATGGCGGGTGATGCGGCACTACCGCAAAACGGCAAGCATGGTCGTGCTCGCGGCGCCGTACGCTCAGCCCCCCGGGCATCGCGAAGCGCTGCGCGCAGCGCTGTTGCGCATCCGCCGTCCCGTGGTCATGGTTCCGCCGGCCTGGGAGGGCGGCTTCGGTCAGCGGCTGATGGTGGGCTGGTGGGATGTGCCGCCGCTGCGTCGCGCCCTTGCCGCTTTCCAGCCGTTCCTCGCCGCGGCCGAGCAGGTCGAGGCGGTTTCGGTCAGCCAGGACGACAGCGTGCTGGAAGGTGCGCGCGCGGCCATTGCGCCGATCGCCCCCGGGGCCGGCTACCGGGTGGTTGCCCCCGAGGGACGACGGACGGCTGAAGTGCTGCTTGAGGCGGCGGCCGCTTACCGGGCGGACGGGCTGGTCATGGGCGCTTTCCGCCGCGGCGAGATCCTGAACTGGCTGGCCCGAGGCACGTCTACCCAGCTGATCCAGTCAAGCTCGGTTCCGCTGCTGATGCATCCCTGAGGCGCCCGCCAGGACACCGCGCCTTACAGCCAGCCCAGGCCTCGGGCCAGCATGCTGAGCGCCACCAGCGCAATCATCGGCACGAACACCTGCTTCAGGCGCACGTTGGACATCCGGTTGAGCGTCTTCGCGCCGAGCATGGAGCCGCCCAGCACGCCGATCGCCACCGGAGCGGCGATCATCGGGTCTATGTCCCCGCGTTGAAAGAAGATTCCGGCGGAGGCCGCGGCCGTCACGCCGATCATGAAGT
>JAJZZR010000105.1 GCA_021797465.1 Pseudomonadota bacterium
CGACCACCGTCAATTATATCGACCGGATGGTGCTCGGAGTGCTCGCCCCTTCGCTCGGACACGCACTCGGCTGGACACAGGAAGACTACGGTTACATCGTCGCGGCGTTCCAGAGCGCCTATGCGGTCGGCCTGCTGTTCTCCGGCCGGCTGATCGACAAGCTCGGCACGCGCATCGGCTACGCGATCTCCATCGCCGTATGGAGCGTCGCCGCCATGAGCCACGCGCTGGCGCGCACGGTGCTCGAGTTCGTCGCGGCGCGCTGCGTGCTTGGGCTCGGGGAGTCGGCGAATTTTCCGGCGGCGGTGAAGACCGTCGCCGAGTGGTTCCCGCGCCGCGAGCGTGCCTTCGCCACCGGCTTGTTCAACGCCGGCTCGAACGTCGGGGCGATCGTCGCGCCGCTCGCCGTGCCGGTGGTGGCGACCCTGTGGGGACTTCGTTCGGCGTTCTTGTTTCCCGGGGTGCTGGATCTGGCGTGGCTGATCGTCTGGCTCATGGTCTATCACCCGCCGCAAGAGCATCCGCGCGTCTCGGCGCGCGAACTGGCGTACATTCGCAGCGATGATGCGGGCAAGGCCGCCCAAACCCCCGTGCGGGTGCGGTGGCGCAAATTGCTGCGCCACCGCCAGACTTGGGCGTTCGTGGCCGGCAAGTTCCTCACCGATCCGGTGTGGTGGTTCCTGCTGTTCTGGCTGCCGAAATATCTACATCATCGGTTCGGGCTCGATCTGATGGCGCTCGGCCCGCCCCTCGTGGTCGTGTACGTGATGGCCGATGGCGGCAGCGTCGCCGGCGGCTGGCTGGCCGGGTGGATGATGCGCCGGGGTTGGAGTCCCAACGCCGCGCGTAAGGGTGCGATGCTGGTTTGCGCCCTCGCGGTGACTCCCATCGTGCTCACCCCGTTCGTGCATCACTTGTGGCCGGCAGTGGGCCTGATCGGGCTTGCGGCGGCCGCTCACCAGGGTTGGTCGGCGAACCTGTTCACGACGACGTCCGACCTCTATCCCAGCGCGGCGGTCGGTTCCGTGGTCGGGCTTGGCGGGTTCGCCGGCGCGGTTTCGGGAGCGTTCGTGTCGACGGCGGTGGGCTTTCTGCTTCAGACTACAGGCAGCTACGCGCTGCTGTTCACCCTGGCGGGCGGGATGTATCTCACGGCGCTGGCGGTCATTCAACTGCTCGTCCCGCGGCTGACGCCGGTGGATCTCGCGGCCGACTCAGCGGCGCCCATATGAGGTGTGGCGTTCGCCGGATCAATCCGCAGCTACGGCCGGTCCGCGTGCGGCGGATGGTCATTCGCATACGAGGGGTGTGAGTCATGGTCAATTCCGACACGGTGTCACAGGGGTCGGCGCGCGACCGGCGGATCGTTGCGGCGCATGTGATCGTCACGTGTCCGGGCCGCAATTTCGTGACGCTCAAGATCGAAACCGGCTCGGGCGTCTTCGGCCTGGGTGATGCCACGCTGAACGGTCGGGAACTCGCGGTGGCCGCCTATCTCGAGCACCATGTGGTGCCGAACCTCATCGGCCGCGACGCGGGCCGCATCGAGGACCTCTGGCAGTTCCTTTACAAGGGCGCGTATTGGCGGCGCGGGCCGGTCACCATGACGGCGATCGCCGCGGTGGACGTGGCGTTGTGGGACATTCTGGGGAAGATGGCCGGACTGCCTCTGTACCAGTTGCTCGGGGGGCGCAGCCGCGACGGCGTGCTGGTATACGGACACGCGAGCGGACGGGACATCGAGGAGGCCAGCGCCGATGTGGGGCGGTTCATCTCGCTCGGCTATCGGGCCGTACGGGCCCAGTGCGGCGTGCCCGGACTCGCCAAGGCCTACGGCGTGACCCGCCAGAAGAACGCCTACGAGCCGGCCGAAAGCGAGCTGCCGCTCGAGACCGAGTGGTCGACGCCGCCGTACCTGGATCTCGCGCCGCGCTTGTTCGAGCGGCTGCGCGCTGATCACGGCCGGCAGATCGAGCTGCTGCACGATGCCCATCACCGTCTGACACCGATCGAGGCGGCGCGCCTGGCGCGCGATCTGGAGCCGTACCGGCTATTCTGGCTCGAGGACGCGACGCCGGCGGAGAACCCCGATGGATTCGCGCTGATCCGCCGTCACTCGGTGACGCCGCTGGCGGTCGGGGAAGTGTTCAACACCATCTGGGATTGCCGCGCGTTGCTCGAGCGCCAGCTGATCGATTACATCCGCACCACTATCGTGCACGGTGGAGGCATCACACACGTGCGGCGCATCGCCGACTTCGCGGCGCTGCACCGCGCGCGCACCGGATTTCACGGCGCGACGGATCTGTCGCCGGTGACGATGGGCGCGGCGCTGCATTTCGACACCTGGGTGCCCAACTTCGGCATCCAGGAATACATGCACCATTCCGAGCAGACCCTCGAGGTGTTTCCGCGAGACTACACGTTCCGCGACGGCCATCTGTACTGCGGTGAGAGTCCCGGCCACGGTGTCGGGCTCGATGAGAAACTGGCGGCGCGCTTGCCCTACAGTCCGAAGCAGCTGCCGGTGGCGCGGCTGACGGATGGAACGATGTGGGATTGGTGAGTAAAGCGTGCCAGGCGATCCGCCCGATAGCGCGCCGACGCGCTTTGGGGCGGGTGTGCGCCGATGCAACCGGGCGCATACGCGAGTGAGCGGCGCTGGCGTTGGCTCGCGGCGACGCGGGCCGGGAGCGGGGGCTGTGGCAAGACGCGCGCGGGCGCCGTCCCGAGGCCTCATCGCAGGCTGGTGAGTTGTGCTTCGGAGCAGTGCGGACTATGCTGAGATTTCCAGGGTGACAGCGTTGTCAATGCGACTTGCCGCGGGGGCCGCGACCGGGTACCGCGATGCCGATCGGGCGGCCGCTCGGCGCCTGCGTTCGCCGACGGACTGCGCCGAGGAGCCGGGGATTCACCGATCAAGAGAGAGGGGAAACGCATCATGATTCGAAAGAGCCGAGCGAGCGTCATCCTGCTTGCCGTCTTCTGTGCCCTGTGCGCGTCTGGGCTGCGGCCCGCGACCGCGGCGGCCGCGAAGACCGGGCGGCCGTTCAAGAACTTCTCCGTGGCCGTCTACATCCCGGTGAGATCCACCCGGCAGCTGGCCAACCCGAAGACGCTGCGGCGGCAGTTTCAGCGTATCTGGAGCCAGATCCACTTCGACAAGGTGTACCTCGAGGTCTACCGCGACCGGGTATTCGCCAATCCCGCCACCCTCGCCCGGATCGCCGCCTTCTTCCGGCGGCGCGGCATCACGGTCGACGGCGGCATCACGCTGTTCTCGGGCGTGAACACGTACGGCCAGTTCAACTCGTTCGATTTCGAAAATCCGCGTGACATCGCCATGTGCAAGCGCGCGGTACGCGAGGCCGCCAGCCACTTCAACACGGTCATCCTCGATGACTTCACGTTCTTCAACACGCGCACCAATGCCGATATCCGCGCCAAGGGCAAGCTCAGCTGGACCCGGTACCGGCTGCGCAAGATGCGCTGGGTAGCCAAGCACCTGATCATCGCAGCGGCGCATCAGGTCAATCCACACGCCAAGGTGATCATCAAGTTCCCGAACTGGTACGAGGACTTCCAGGGGCTCGGGTTCGACCTCGACAAGGAAGCCAAGATGTTCGGCGGCATCTATACCGGGGACGAGACGCGCGACCCGGTGCACACCGCGCAGATGCTGCAGCAGTACGAGAGCTATCTGATTTACCGGTACTACCACAACATCCGGCCGCATGCGGACCTCGGCGGCTGGGTGGATACGTTCGGTGACCGCTACGCCGACCGGTATGCCGAGCAGCTCTGGGACACCGCATTCGCCAAGGCTCCGGAGATCACGCTGTTCAGCTGGCCGCAGTTGGCTTCCCCGGAGGTCGCTTACCCCGGCGACCGCTGGGCATGGGCGAACGACCGGACCAGCTTCAATTGGAATGCGATGGTGCGCTCGTTCAAGGCGCCCCCCGGCACGGAGGCGGCGCCGGGCTGGGCGCGCGTGGCCGGCTACGC
>JAJZZR010000398.1 GCA_021797465.1 Pseudomonadota bacterium
CACGTTGGCCTGCATCATGCGGCTCATGCCCGCCACCCCGATCGCCGACAGCAGACCGCCGATGGTGGTTGGAATCAAGCACACCAGCAGCGAGATGAGCGCGGTGAGCGTGACGGGGGTGCCGAGCTTGGTGACCGCGACGCTGTAGAGCGAATACGGCAGCAGCGTCGCGGTGACGAACAGGAACACCAGCGTGAGCGCCACGAGCAGGATGGTGAGCGCGATCTCATTGGGGGTCTTCTGCCGCTTGGCGGACTCCACCATGGCGATCATGCGGTCGATGAAGGTCTCGCCCGGGTTGACCGAGATGCGCACCACGATCCAGTCCGAGAGTACGCGCGTGCCGCCGGTGACCGAGGAGAAATCCCCGCCGGACTCGCGGATGACGGGCGCGGATTCCCCGGTGATCGCGCTCTCATCCACCGAGGCGGCCCCTTCGATGACCTCTCCGTCGCCGGGAATGAAATCACCCGTCTCCACCAGGACGACATCGCCCTTGCGCAGCCGGTCCGCCCGCACCCGCGTCACCCGCGTGCGGTCGGCGGGATCGGCAAGCCGCTTGGCTTCCACGGTCTGCTTCAGGCCCTTCAGGCTCGCCGCCTGCGCCTTGCTGCGCCCCTCGGCGAGCGCCTCGGCGAAATTCGCGAACAGGACCGTGAACCACAGCCAGATCGCGACGCCGAAGATGAACCACGCCGGCGCCTCCCCGTGCCCAAACAGCGCCTGGATCCACAGGCCCGTGGTCAGGATGCTGCCGAGATACACCACGAACATCACCGGATTGCGCCATTGCACGCGCGGATCAAGCTTGCGCAGGGCATCGCGCAGCGCCGGCCCGAGCAGCGAGCGGTCGAACATGGAAAGCTTGCGGCGCATGTCAGCGACTCCAGAGCATCAGGTGCTCGACAATGGGACCCAGAGCGAGCGCCGGAATGAAATTCAACACCCCCACCAGCAGCACCGTGCCGATCAGCAGGGCGATGAACGTCGGGCCGTAAGTGGGCATGGTGCCGACCGAGACGGGTACGCGCTTCTTCGCGGCGAGGGAGCCCGCGATCGCCAGCACCGCGATGATCGGCCAGTACCGGCCGATCCAGATCACCAGGCCGAGCGCAATATTGTAAAAGCGCGTATCGGCGCTGATTCCGGCGAACGCGCTGCCGTTGTTGTTGGCTGCCGAGGTGAAGGCGTAGAGGATCTCGGAGAACCCGTGTGCGCCGGGATTGAGCGGGCCGGCCTGCCCGGCCGAAACGCTCACGGCAACGGCCGTGCCCACCAGCACCAGGATCGGCGTGACCAGAATCGCGATCGAGCTCATCTTCATCTCGAATGACTCGATCTTCTTGCCCAGATACTCCGGTGTGCGCCCGATCATCAGCCCCGCGATGAAGACCCCGACGATCGCGAAGATCAGCATCGAGTACAGGCCGGCGCCCACGCCGCCGAAGACCACCTCGCCCAGCATCATGTCGAACAGGGTGACCATGCCGCCGAGCGGCATGTACGAATCGTACATCGAGTTGGCGGCACCGGTGGAGGTGGCGGTGGCGAGCGTCCCGAACAGCGTCGAGCCGTCGATGCCGAAGCGCACCTCCTTGCCCTCCATGTTGCCCCCGCTTTGCAGGCTGCTCGCGGTCTGATTCACGCCGAGGGCGGTGAGGCGCGGATTGCCGAGCTGCTCGGAGTGATTGCACAGCGCATAGAGCGGCACGAACAGGATGATCATGGCGGCCAGCACCGCCCATCCCTGCCGGGTATCGCCCACTATGTGACCGAAAGTGTAGGTGAGCGCGGCGGGTATCAGGATGATCGCCAACATCTCGATCAGGTTGGTCAGCGCGTCCGGGTTCTCGTACGGGTGGGCGGAGTTGGCGTTGAAGAAGCCCCCGCCGTTGGTGCCGAGCTCCTTGATCGCCTCCTGCGAGGCGACCGGCCCCATCGGCAGCGTCTGCTCGTCGGTGGTCACGGTCTGCATGACCGGCGTGCCGGCGGCGTTGGTGACGGGATTGCCCGCGGCGTTCACCTTCTGCTGCTGATAGGTGACCGGCTGCAGCAGCGACACGGTCTTGTTGGGGCTGAAGTTCTGGATCACCCCCTGGCTGACGAGCGCGACCGCGATCAGCGCGGCAATCGGCAGCAGCACGTAGAGCGTCACGCGCGTGAGGTCCACCCAGAAGTTGCCGATGGTCTTGGCGCTGTGGCGGGCGAGTCCGCGGATCAGCGCCACCGCCACCACGATGCCCGTGGCCGCGGACATGAAGTTCTGCACGGCAAGACCGGCCATCTGGGTGAAATAGCCCATGGTGGTCTCGGGCGTGTAGCTCTGCCAGTTCGTGTTGGTAACGAAGCTGAGCGCCGTGTTGAACGCGGAGTTCGGCGGCGGTCCGGGAAGATGCTGCGGGTTGAGCGGCAGGTAGAATTGCAGCCGCTGCAGCGCGTACAGCAGCAGCGCTCCGAGGACGTTGAACACGAGCAGTGCGACGGCGTAGCGCTTCCAGCCGGTCTCGACGGCCGGATCGACCCCGCACAGCCGGTAGATCAACCGCTCGAGCGCGCCGCCGACGCGCACCGGCCAGACGGGCACGCCCTCCATGACGTTGGCCATGTACAGGCCAAAGGGCTTCACGCACAGCAGCGCAAGGGCGAGGAACAGGGCGAGCAGCCCCCAGGACTGTGCGGTCATCAGAACTTCTCCGGCTTGAACAGGGCGTAGAGGAGGTAGCCGGTCAGGCCGAGCGCCAGCAGACCGCAGATCACATAAGCGACACTCATCCGCCCTCTCCCAGGCGCGAGATCGCCCAGATGATCGCGTGGGTCACCGCATACAGGGCGGCGATGAGCAGGATGTAGACGATATCCATCCGGGTCTCTCCCGTGCACCGCTCCGTGGGAGCGAACAAGACCGCGAACGCTACCGCGCGGGCTGTGAGCATCGGGTTAAAAAAAGTGCCGCCCTGGTCTCGGTGCGGCGCCTGACGGAGAATGTATTCTCGTCACTTACGCCACGACTCAGCCCATGCCCCAATCGCCCTGCCGCCCTTATCCCGCCGTGCGCCCCGGGGACCGCGTCGCCGTCGTCGCGCCCTCGGGCCCGTTCGAGCGGGCGGCTTTCGATGCGGGCCTCGCGTCGGTCTCGAGTCGCTATCACGTCGAGTTCGACCCGGGAATCCTGGCTCGGCGGCGCTATCTGGCCGGCGATGATGCGCGCCGGTTGACCGAGTTCGCCGCAGCGCTCGCCGACCCGCAGATCAAGGCGGTCTTCTGTGCGCGCGGCGGCTACGGCGCGATGCGCCTGCTGCGCGAGCTCGAGGGTGCTCCCATCACCCCAAAAGCCGTGGTCGGCTTCTCGGACATCGTCGCGTTGCATGCCGTGCTGGGACGCGCAGGTCATGTCACCGTTCACGGCCCTGTGCTCACGCAGCTCGGCGCTCTGCCCCCGGCGACCCACGAGCGCCTGTTCGCGCTGCTCGAGTCGCCCCGGCCGGCCGAGCCCCTGCACGGCGGCATGACGTTCGTCGGCGGCATCGCTGAGGGCCCGCTCATCGGCGGAAATCTCGTGACGCTGACGGCATTGCTCGGCACACCGTACGCACCGTGTTTCGACGGCGCGGTACTGCTGCTGGAAGAGATCGGAGAGCGCCCTTACCGGCTCGATCGCATGTGGACGCACCTCACGCTGGCGGGGGTATTCCGCCGGATACGCGGCATCGTTCTCGGCTCCTTCACCCGGTGCGAGGAGCGCGACGCGGATTTCACGAGTACCGATGTCCTGCGGGACCTGGCGAGCGCCACGGGGCTGCCGTGCGCGGCGGGCTTCCCGATCGGCCACGGCGAACTCAACGAGCCGGTGCCCCTGGGGGTGCGCGTTCGGCTCGACGCGTCCGAGCGCAGCCTGAGGTTTCTGGGGAGCGCGGCATGCTGACAGACCAGACACTCTACCGCTCCCGCGCGGATTGCTGCAGGATAAGAGACCGGAAACGCTGATCGAGAGCCCATG
>JAJZZR010000525.1 GCA_021797465.1 Pseudomonadota bacterium
GACCTTTGGGCCGGTTCGCGGTTCTTCGTGGGGCGGCGCTGAGGCGGGTGAACGGTGACCCGTTCGCTGCCTGCGCCGCGCAGGCCACTGGAGAGTAGATCCCGGGAGTTGCACCCAGAACCCCTCGCAGGTAGGGTCGAGGACTGGCGCGCCGGTTTAGGTCGAAGTTTGTGTTCACTGTGATCTCGCCCTTTCGTCTGCGAGTGCCACTGTATCCCGACCATGCCACGTCTCCAGTCCCCGCCTCGTCAAACGTAGCGGGCGGATTTCCCGCACTACGCTTTCCTGCCGGTTTCCTGTCAAAGTTTATGTGACCGATCATGCTGGCAGCGCTTTCAGCGTGCGGCGTAGTTAACGCGGTAGCCATTGAACAGCCCCACGGTTTCGTACAACCACTGCCTACTCCACCTGTTCCAACCGAAGCCCTGTCGTTTCCTGGATCGCCCCAAATGACGCCGCGCCTTCTTTTCCACCCAGTCTTTGATGAAGCCAAAGCACCGGCTCGAGTGTCCGATCGCAAAGTAGCCAATCCAGCCGCGCAACACCGGGTTGATGAGTTCCACCACCCGGTCCAGCGGCTGCGATTGAAAGCGCCGGAACGTCTCCTTGAGCTTGCGCAACAACGCCGTCCGCTTCTTGAGCTTCGGCGTATAGTGCGCCCGCCATACCCCTCGTCGCGAGCGAGTACGGCGAAAATCGAACCCCAGAAAGCCGAAGCTGTCGCCCCGACCAAGGTCTACGATTCGGCTTTTCTCTTCATTGATTTCGACATCGAGCTTGACAAACTCTTCCCGCAACCGCTTCATTACCGCCGTCAGCAGCCAGTCATGACGCTTGTAGGCGTCGACCAGCACCACCAGATCGTCCGCGTATCGCGCGTACTCAATGTAGGTGTACCGACCATTCCGAGTGGTTTCCTTCGCCCGCTCCAGCATTTTGTCCACCTCGTTGAGGTAGAGATTACTGAGCAGCGGTGAAATGACACCACCTTGTGGAACGCCACGGTTGCCAGTCGCTTTGAGCATTAGCTTCAGCAGATGCAACACCTCAACATCACTCACTCGCTGCGCTACCTTGCCGAGCAACAGATCGTGTCGCACGTTGTCAAAATAGGCACGTAAGTCAATGTCGATGACGCGCGTCTTCTCCCGCACAATGCCCTCGGCGACCCGCCTGATCGCAGCATGGGCCGTCCGCTTCGGACGATAACCATACGATCCCGGTTGGAAGTCCGCCTCGAAGATCGGCTCCAAAATTAGCTTGAGCGCACCTTGAACCACCCGATCCCGGATGGCCGGGATCGACAGCAGGCGAACTTTGCCCCCGTCCTTGGGAATCTCGCGATGCCGCGCCTTCAGTGGCAGGTAGGTACGCTGGATCAATTCATCCCGTATCTGTTCGAGAAAACACTCCGTGCCCTGCGCCTCGATGTCCTCGAACGTTACCCCGTCAATACCCGGTGCACCGTTGTTGGCCTTCGCTAACGCATGAGCCTTCCGCAATGTTTCCATCTTGCAGACGTGAATGTAGATCCCCCAGAAACGCCATGACGGTTCAGCCTTCGCCTTGACGTATAGCCTGCGTCTCAGGTCTTGCAGATCAATGGGCGCCTTTATCATCTCGCCCCTGCCTTCCATTTCGACGCACGCATTCCCGGCAGCAGGGTCTCTTTGCTCCTCGGACATTACTCCGCCTCCTCGCTACTACTGACCCTTCCGCCACCCGCTCGCCGTCGGTCGATTTCCCGGTTGCGCCGGTTATACGACCTACCCAGCTTCCGCCGATTTCTCGACGGGACGAGACGGGTTTCTCCAGTTGCCAGACACATCCTCATCACCATGCCGTCACTTCCACCCCGCCGGAGTGACTCATCGCATCAATCAGATTTCGATGACCCATGCTGCCTTCGCCCTTACGGTTGCGGGCTCGGCCTCCGGACATACTCACTTTCGAGGCCACGTACGCGTTCGCTTGCGCTACGGCCTGGTGATTCGCAACCACCCTTACGATGGTCTTGTCGATAGGCTTCAAAGCTTTGGTCTCCCTCCACTTTGCTATCCGAGCTACAGGGCCTCTGATTCTTGCCCCGGCAGGTATTGTCCCTGCTGAACGTGTCCACCTTTCCTGGACGCACAACCGTACGTGAGACTCTCGCCTCATACGGCTCCCATCGTCCGGACCGTGACTTTGCCAAAAGCGAGCCAGTGGATGAACAACCGAGGGTGTCGGGTGACCATCTTCGTGAGCCAGCGATGGCGGCGGCGCGGACTGCGCGCAAATTTGCGGTATTTTCGTCGCGCCCAGTAAAGGAGCCCTTGATCAAAGTGATCAAAGACTCGCTGCATCGCGGACTGATAGAAGCGGCCATAATAGTTCAGCCATCCTCTCAACGTGTCATTGTATCGCTTGGCCAGCTCGTATAGGCCGACGGAGGTTTGTCTCGGGAGGTGCCACTCACGGATTTGACGGTTCATCCGCTTGATCGCCGCTGCACTGACCGCAGGTAGGAAGCCCCTCCAGACTTTCCCGCTGCGTGCCTTGACACGTCTCGGCCGGAAGGTATACCCGAGGAACGTGAACTGAATCCGGGGGTACGCCTTGCGCCGATTGCTGTCCCTGCAATACACCACACCGGATTTCTCCGGGTGCATCTCCAGCTTGCACGCCTTCAACCGCCCCTCGATGGCTGCCAGCAGAGCCTTGGCCTCGCTTTCGCTTCGGCAATGCGCTACCGCATCATCGGCGTATCGGGCAAATGGATTGCACGGGTGCTCCCGCTGCATCCACGCGTCGAAAGTGTAGTGCATATGCAAGTTCATCAAGACGGGTCCGATCACAGAACCTTGCGGTACGCCTTTGGTGCGTGGAACGGGCTGACCGTCCACACTCACCGCCGGCGCTGTCAGCCACCGCTCGATGTACAGCAGTGCCCAGGGGTCCTTCACGTGCTTCCGGATCGCTCTTCGCAACAGATCCCAGTCGAGTTCATCGAACGCACGACGGATGTCAAATTCGACACACCAGTCGTACTTCCAGCATCGCTCCCGGGTCACGGCTACCGCATCCGCGGCCGATTTCTTCAGTCGATACCCGTACGAGTCCGGATGAAAGAGCCCTTCCAGCTCCCCTTCGATCCTCGCCTTCACAACCTGCTGGGCGATTCGATCAGCGACAGTAGGTATTCCTAAGATTCTGACTCCTTTGTCCTTCTTCGGTATCTCCACCTGCTTCACCGGCGGCGGGAAATAGCTTCCCGATGCCATGCGATTCCATAGCTTGTAGAGATTCCTGCTCAGGTCCGCTTCGAACATCTCGATGCTTTCGCCATCGATGCCCGCTGCGCCCCGATTCGCCCTCACGTGCCGGTACGCTTCCAACACCATCCTCTTGGATATGCCATACGGCTTGGCCGATGTCATACGCTCATCCTCGTTGCCGAGTTGACCCATGACCTCGACCGGACGACGCTACCGCTTTGCTCCGCAGCCATTACAGCCGCTTCAACGCTCATACCGGTAGCTCCGCCACTGACTGGGGCCTCGGTATTCCTCCTCGTGGTTTTCGCCACTTGTCGTTTTCCTACATATCCCCAGTCAGTCTTCACGTGTTCCGTAGTAGAGCCTATGAGTTGAGCTCAGGCCGCCTATACACCGGCTGCCGCTGGGTCGATAAGCAGAGTAATCTCCCAGCTCATCCCGCAGACGCAGGACAACTGCGGTTTTGGCAGCAACAGAAACTTTCGATGCGTCTTCGGACGGTTCGCTTTCGCTCCTCTTCTCAACTCTCACCTGCTGACCTCTTCGGTCAGCTTTTCGACAGTCGCTCACCACCATGATCTTTTGGACCACAGCAGCACTGCCTGGTTTGAAGTCAGCTTCTGCACACCGACTTCGAGGGGCCCACCCTCATCTACCACTACAGCACTGGAAACCTGATCCCTTTGGTTTCCATTCACGTCACACCCCCGCGCGTAACTTCCCGC
>JAJZZR010000186.1 GCA_021797465.1 Pseudomonadota bacterium
TCGAAATGCTTGCGCGGCTGCTCCGGGTCCGGACGAACCTGATCCACCGGCACCGTGATGAGGCGACCGCTCTCCCACTCCGCCCGACCGAAATCAAGCTCCCCGTCGCGGCCGATCTCCGGCGCAACGCGACTACCCTCAACACTCATGGTTGCTTCTCCTGGTAAGTTTTTTTACGCCGCGTCCACCTGTGGACGCGCTTTGAACTCGATCTGTTGGCGTTCACTCAGGCGCGGGTCCGGTTCGATCTCGATCTCCCGGACCTCCGAAATGCGTAACGGATGTTTCTCGGCCTCCTCCCGGCGCAGCGCGAGTCGTGCCAGCGGCGCAAAACTCGCGGCAGACGGTTGTGTCTGCGGCCTCATGAGAAAGCAAAAAACTTTCACTCGCAGAGACCCCGGCAGTTCAGTGGGTCACCACGAACTGGGCGCTCCTCGTCGCCGTCTCGTCTTCCCACCCAAACAAACCCGGTCACGACGGTCTCCATTGTTCCGTCTGATAACGGGCAAAGAGCGCGATATCGAGGCGGCAGGTCTCGATGAGAAATCCGACGACCGCGACTTTTGTCACGTCCCCCGGGGTCCGCTCCGCCCACACGACCGAGGCGACTCCGGTCGCCTGTTCGACTTCAATGTTGATTGCGCTCAGAACGTGCACGTCACTGAGTTGGCGCTTGATCCACCGCATCCGCCGTGGCTCGACTTCACCGACACTCTGGAACATCCGATGCCTCCCACGTGTTTATCCGCCACTGCGATTCGCGGCGGCGGTTTCCATAATTTCCGCTAAACGTCTGGCTTGCCATACCTCCTATGCCAAAGAAGAACCGCTGTTGTCCTCACCAGCGCGCCCCCGTTCCACGACGCGGGGCTGCGATGAGTTGGAGTAGGGATGCCGGTTGCCCGGCACCCCCTCCACGGATCCGTACGTGCAGCGCTACCGCATACGGCTCCTGCCTTGGGTCATAACGAGTAGACGTTGCTGGGGGTATGGATGGCAGATGTGCAGATACGGCAGCCAGCGGTGCACAAAGCAGGCCATGCGGCTCCATGGCATGCGGCGGCGTTGGCTGCGGCGGCACAACGTGCGATGCCACAACCGGACCACCTTGAGTCGGAATGCACTCAACCGCGCGCCGTTGAACGGAACTCCGAAGTAGCGACCATGCCCTGTCAGGACCGCTCGCAGGTACTGACCCTGCGCGGCGATAGGCAAGTGCATGCGCCGTCGGAGTTCATGTTTGACCGCTGCCAGCTTGTGACGTAGCCGCTTGGCGCTAGTCAACCTCAGAACCACGAACTTACCTTGTCGGGTCTTCCCACAGCAATGTGTGAAGCCCAGGAAGTCAAAGGTCTGCGGCTTGCCCTGCCCTCTGCAGCGACGATCACCCCGGGCGAAGCGCCCGAACTCGATCAATCGCGTCTTCTCCGGGTGCATCCTAAGCCCGAACCGGCCCAACCGTTCCGCCACCGCCCGCTCGAAGCGTTCGGCGTCATCGCGGTACTGGAACCCGGCAACCCAATCGTCAGCATAACGCACGACGATCACTTCACCTCGGGCGTGGCGACCCCGCCACTGCTTCACCCACAGGTCGAAAGCATAGTGCAGGTAGATGTTGGCTAGAAGCGGACTGATACTGCCGCCTTGTACCGTACCCAACTCACTACGCTCTAGCCTGTTATCCTCTAGCACGCCCGCGTGGAGCCACTTTTTGATCAGCCTCACCACGCGAGCATCAGCCACGCGATGCTCGATGAACCTGATCAGCCAGTCGTGTTCGATAGTGTCGAAAAACTTGCTGATATCGGCATCGAGGATCCAGTTCACCTTCATCACGCTCACACCCACTGCGACAGCGTCCAGTGCCTGGTGCGCGCTGCGCCCGGGCCTGAAGCCGTAGCTGAACCCGATAAAGTCCTGCTCGTAGATCGCGTTGAGAACCTCGACAGTGGCGCGCTGGACAATCTTGTCCTCCAGCGCCGGCACGCCCAGCGGACGTTTGCAGCCGTTCGCCTTGTCGATGTACACACGCCTCACAGGCTTGGGTCGATAGCCCCCTCGGGCCAGCCGATCGGACAGGGCCAGAAGGTTCGCCTCCAGCTCCTGCCCGTACGACTGCCAGGTCTGCCCGTCTACCCCAGCGGCCACATCACGTTTCAGTGCGTTATAGGCCGCCCGCAGGCGTTCGGGTTCATAGATATGATGCAGCAGTCCGGTGAACCTCGCATCACGACGGCCCTTTGCCGTCCGTCGTATGCCATCGAGAGCGGTTCCCATGTCATACGTCCGCCTCGATCTGCGGGACATGCGCTCCGCGCTGGCATTGCCCTTGGCCTGCTGCCTTCCCTCCACCACCTCCGTCGCCACAAGCACCACACCCGCAGCCTTGTTCGGTAGCTTCTTCGGTACTACGCAGCAGTCCGACTTCCCGCGCGCATGGCTCATCGTCGTGCGCCAGAAGGCTTCACGATGCGCTCTGCAGCAAGCGCTTCCCAGCGGACTGCAGAAGTGCGCGGGATCTCCCGGTTTCCGTGCAGGATGTTTCCTCGCGTGTACGGGGTCTCTGACCGCGCGGGGTCCGCCACTGCCTCACCATGACGGCAGCAACGATGTGGCCTTCGGCATATTTTGACTGCCTCGGCACCCCGATCTTCCCGCGACTCACGCCACGGGGTCCAGATTACGCGGCTCAATGGCCGACCCGCGAGTACCCCTGTCAACGCTTCATCCAGTACCTCACGGCCGTGGACGCATGACTCGGGGTCGTCGTGGCTGGTTGGGCCTTCGACGTATGACTCTCTCATCCACGACACCCTGCCGGCTTTGACCGGCGCACCAAAAATCCAGACACTCCCATCAAGAGTTTTACAATCTGCTCATGGGCAGCAATCCTCGCTATACGGAATGGCCGGTCTGGTCAGACACGAGCGAATACCCGGACGAGCGCGCACACCCCGATACTCGCGAGGGCGGATGGGAGGCTTTCTTACTCTGGGTAAACTCCCACATCGCGTTTGACTTTCTAGCTTTCACCAGACTCGAACCCGACGGAAAATTTTATCAGCTTCGCGCGCTCGATGATGACGCATTGGCTCGCATGCGAGGGGGAAAGGCAGGATCGTCGCTTGACTTCAACCTGATGACCGCTCAGGTCGCAGAATCCATCGCCGTTGCGCTACGATTCGCGCTTGCGCTGGGGTGTGACCCACAAACAACCAAGCTCGGCTTCAACTTCAGATGGCGGGGATTGAGCGGCCGAAATTTACATGCGTGGTATGGTCGATTACGGACTTCGTTACCGCTTGGACCCTATACCGCTTCGGATACTGATGCGCAGAGTTTTGTGATAGTGCCATTAGAGACGGCCGAATCTGCTCTTGCCCCATTTGTCGAAACCGCACTAAAGCATCTACTCGCGAAATTTCGAGGATATTCGATGTCGCGGGAGGCCACAGAATCTTGTGTTCGTCTTCTGCTTGAGCGAAAATTTTAGCTGACACCACCGACTCCACCGCGTGGGTTACGCACCCCACTCCTTAGCGCAATCTATATCTCCGCTCAAGACGGCGCGCCTCTCGAGGGGTAATACCAAGCAACAATTTCCGCCCACCAACCACCGGCAATGCCCGCTCGGCTTCGATCCATGCGGATGCACGAACATCATCGAAGGGTTCCCCAATGTCCTGAAGGATCATCTGGAGAAAGCACTCCCCCGCGGTAAAGCCGTGGCGCTCGAGCACCGCCGCGGCGGGCTTGACGAACAGGACAGCCTCCGCTTCCGCCACCGGCGGCCAGTCTATCGTGAGCTCGTACACCGGCTACCGTCCCGTATCCTCGATCCCGCCGGTTTCCACTTCCGACTCGCCAGCGTCCTCCCGAGCATCCCCCATCCCGCTCGCCCGCACCGTCGGGTTTTTCTCCCATGACGATCGTTCGACATCGGATAGCTCGGACCAGCGCGCGCGGGGCGTTCCGTCGTG
>JAJZZR010000526.1 GCA_021797465.1 Pseudomonadota bacterium
GGGTCAGTGAAGGTCCGAAATGGAAAGATTGGACGGCACCAGGGAGGGCACGTACGCGAGCCCGAAAAACTGGCGCATGTGTCCGCCGGCATGCACCACCAATTGAGGGGTGCGCAGCTGCACGTGATCGTGGCCAAAGCCATGCGTCTTCTCCGCGGCGGTCAGCGTCTGGAAATACGCCGAACCGAGGAGCTGCGCGAGATTGGGCATGGTCGGACCGAACCAGCTGATGGCGAATACGATGCCGGCCGGGGAAATGAATTCCTTGACCACGGTGCCGGCGGGCGTGGTGATCTGATCGACCGTATAGCCCGCGCCGGCGACTTGGCGCAGCTGAGCTTTCATGCGCATCTGGTCGGCCGTGACCGAGGCCGCAGGCTGGCCGAGGGCGGCGTGGGCCGGGGTAAAGGCGGCTGTGAGGAGGCCGCCGCTGCCGAAGGCTGCGAGCGCCGCCGCGGCGGCAAGGACTTTGTTCATGGCCGGACTATAGCGGAAGGTACCCTTAGGGCTTCAACGAATTAGTGCCGCATTTGGCGTACCGGTTCACGTTGGGCGACCCTGCCGCCGGGGGGCGCCCGGCGGTCCAGCGCGCTCCCGGGTGGACATCGGTCAGGGTGTCCGATAGGATGCGCGCCCTTTCCGGTGGAGCGGTAGTTCAGCTGGTTAGAATACCGGCCTGTCACGCCGGGGGTCGCGGGTTCGAGTCCCGTCCGCTCCGCCAGCCTTGTCCTGCCCCGCACGCGGACATGACAGAAGCTGAAAAATCAACGAGTTGAGCTGTCGCGCGTCCCGCTGCGTCCGGCCGGAATGCCATTCCTGGTCAAAAAAGAGGCACGCAGCCCGCGCGGCGATGGCATCGATTGCGCCCTCTGGCGAGGGCTGGCACGCACACCGGTTCGTCGCCGCCCGACGGGAATCCCGGCTCTTCAGGCTCCGCCGCGATGCGGATCGGTGGGCGGCCGAGCGCGAGAACGAGCTGAGCGGTAGCGGCGCCGCAACCACGTTTGCCGGGGCCACCGAGCGGGGGCTGGCGCAGCACCTGCCGGAACTCGGCCCCGCGAACAGCCAGCGCGCGACGGAGCACTCGATCCGGGATTGCGTGCTGCCGGAGATCGGCTCGCGGCGGTTCGAGGCGCTTCGCCCCGTCGATCGCTTCATCATGTGCCCGATCGAGAGGGCACGGTCAGGACTGTGGCGCTCGGACGATGGGTCGTTCCCGGGGCGTCGAATAACCCGACAAGATCCGTACAAGGTAAGGAGTTGTGTCACATTCGCGGGGGCGCGCTTGCGCGCATCGGTCCCGTGGGCCGACGCCCTCCAGGCACAGGTAGAGTCCCGTCGAGTGGTTTTAGGGCGCCTGTGTGTCAGCGAACGCCGGCTGGGCGTGAGGCTGATCCGCCGCGCCTCCGGACTTTTCGCGGCGCTCAGTCTGAACTGGATTGACACGACGTCGCTTAGCCTGGCCCATCCCAAAGGCCCGGGCCCAAGAGGATCTCGAGCGGTCGGGCACTGAGCGGCCGAACAGCACGTGTGCCCACCTGTGCTTCAGCGGGTTTGCGGGCATGGTCCCCGCATTCCGTCACGCTTGTGCCCGAATGGGATTCTGTGAACCCGTTGGCGTACGTTGCTCGGGAGCTCAGGGTCCCACTGTCCTTTATAATGATCATGGGGGGGCGGTGACATCCACGGAATGTAGACGTGGTACCTTTTCGGCCGAGTGGAACGGGGGTATCTAGAAACTCATGCGGGCACCAAGACCGAGGTCAACGACAGAAAGGTCTCAAGCGCTGGCGCTGGAGTCGCTGTTCAGGGAATTCGGAGGGCAGAGCACCCCCCGCAAGGGGAAATTCCACGGGCGCGGCCGGATATGCCGGGTGGGACTATGCGACACAGCCCGCCACGATTCACGTCCGCCCGGTGCATCTGAGAGGTTCGCCGCACAGAGCCGGGATCCGTACCCTCTGCAGCGCGGCGCGCGGGCCGATGGTGCCTGCCGCGGCAGCGCGTCGCTGCGGAGCTGCCCGAGATGACGAGGCGATTCCGCGCGGGCCGGGGTGGCGGCACAGGCCGGTCACTGCGGCAGCGCGGTGCTGGACGCTTGCCGTGCACGACTCACACCGGTGCCCGGACCGCTGTCTCCCGGGGGGCGAGTATTCACCCACATCGTTGTCACGCAAGCGGTGGTCGCGTCGATTTCTCCAGGCAATGCCGCTTCGTCCGCCGCGTTGGTGGCGCCTGTCCGGATCCGGGGGCGCCGCTGCTCACAGCCGGTTCCTGCCCCGAAAAGAATCATCGTGTCTGATTCAGCAAGACCGCTGCGGTGGACCGATGCCATGGCCACGGGCATCGACACGGTCGATGAGCAGCATCAACGCCTGCTGGAGATTTTCAACCGGATCGCTCTGGCGCAGACAGCGGATATCTCGCATAAGACGGTGCTCGCGTGTCTCGATGAACTGGTCGAGTACACGCGCGATCACTTCCGGGAGGAAGAGCGGCTCATCCGACAGTGGCGGGTCGATTCCAGACACCGCAAGACGCATCTGCAAGCCCATGAGAGCTTTCGTGGATTCCTGCAACAAGCCCGAGTGTTCGCCGAAGAGCACGCGCTAGAGGTGACCGTCGAGTTGCTGGCGTTTTTGGCGCAATGGCTGCTGCACCACATCATGGGAATGGACAGAAGGATGGCGCGCGAAATTCATCGCCTGCGGGCCGGCGACGCTCAGGATGATGTTGCGCTTGCGCCGGTCCATGATTCCGGGGATGACGTTGCGGAGACTGTAAACCGGTTTACGGAGCACCTGGGGAAGCAGACATTCGCCTTGCTCGGACAACAGCAGCAGCTTATGAAGCTGCAGACCCTGTACCGGACGTTGCTGCAGTGCGGCGAGGTGTTGAGTCATGGCCGCCAAGAGCAAGAGATGCTCGAGAGCCTCTGCGCCAGACTGGTTCAGGAAAGCATGTTCCATACGGCATGGATCGGCAGGCCCGGCCAAGCGAACGTATTCGACGTGCTGGCGCTTGCCGGCGAAGGCGCTGATCAGCTCCGAACGGCACCACCGGAATCGACGGATCGGGAGACCGCTTCTGTCGTCGGCAAGGCCTGGAACAGGCAGCAGCGGGTGGTTTGCAACGACACCTTGGCCGATCCGACGTTGCGGCCGTGGCATACGGGCTTCGCCCAACATCGCTGGTTCAGTGTGCTCGCGATTCCGGTTATGCGCGCTGGCCAGATGTGGGGGATTCTGGCGCTGGCGTCGCCCCGTCGCGGGTGCTTCGATGAATCCACGATCGCAGCGTGTTCGCGGATCGTGACCTTATTGGGTCATGGTCTCGATGAACTGGATGCCAAGGGCTGCTCGCAGGCGCAGCAAGCTCAGGATGCGCGCATGGCGCGCAGTGACGCGCTCACTGGACTGCCGAACCGCCTGGCCATCGAGGAGTACCTGCCGCAGGCCATCGCCCGCGCGCACCGCAGCGGCGCGTTGCTGGCGGTCGGCGTGATCGATGTGGACGATTTCAATCTCATCAACGATCAGCTGGGACACGAAACCGCGGACGAGTTGCTGCGGTCCATTTCCCGTGGCCTGCTCGAGGCGTCCAGAGACACGGATTTCATTGCCCGCCTGGACGGCGATGAGTTCGTGGTGATCCTGGAGGGGTTCGAGACGACGCAGGTGATGTCGCAGCTCAGCTCTGCGTTGGAGTGTCTGCATCGAGCCGTCGAGACCCCGTTCAAGCTGGCCGCCGGGGAGGTCGTTTCGATCGACATGACCATGGGTGTGGCCTTGTATCCCACGGATGGCAATGAACCGAAGGTGCTCCTGCGACGGGCCGATGCGGCGATGTATCAGGCCAAGCAGACCAAGAGGCAACGGGCACAGTGGTGGCGGGTCGGCGGCGACGTCGCGCCGGAGCAGATCGCAGACACGTCGTTCGATGTGTTCGGCCCCGAGGCGCAGGAG
>JAJZZR010000279.1 GCA_021797465.1 Pseudomonadota bacterium
GGTCTCGGGAGAAAATGCTGTCGCGATCATGGAGCAGGAATCGGTATCGATGATCGATGCCAATCACCTCGCGCCGCGGCTGCAGAGTCCACGCAGCGGTGGGATGTGCCGTGACGTTGCAGTGGATCAACCGACGGGTCCCATGCTCGATCACGACGAATACGTAGAGCAAGCGGAAACTCGCTGTGATGGCGAGGCATGTACTTGCGCACGGTGCGCGGGGAGACCTGGATGCCGAGCTTCAGCAGAAGCTCATTCGCGATGCGCTCCTCGCCCCAGCGGGGATTCTCCGTGGCCATCCGCCGGATCACTCCCTGCAGCTGAGGAGGAATCGCTGGGCGGCCGGGACGGGACTGCACTCGCCACAGCAGCTTTCAGGCGCTGCGGTGCCAGCCGAGCAGAGTCTCCGGGCGAACAACCACCAGTGCGTGGCGCCACTGGAAGAGTTTTGACAGAAGCGTCAGCCTGACTCGGGTGACCGGATCGATGCGCCGCGGCTTGATGCCCCGTTCGATATACAGAGCCAGCTGTCGACGAAGGAAAAGATTCTCTGAAAGCGTCCTAGCGGGTACTGTTCTAGACTCTGTGGATGAGCAGTGATACAGGGGCCGCCCCCGCCGAAGGCGACGAGCGCATCCATTTGGTGACCATCGACTGGGCCCGCGGGAAGTGGTCCGGGGTGCCGGGCAAGTACTCGCGCGAGCATCTGTGGCGTTTCGCGGGCAAGCTGAGCCTAAAGGTCACGGACGCGCTAGCGCCGATGGCGTATCGAGACACAGTGCGACTGGATCCGCTGAAGTCCTACGTGGCGACGGTCGCGAGCGCGCACATGCTGGCGTGGCTGCACGCGGCCTTCAGTCATGGGGTCGAGGTGGAGAGCTACCTCGATGCCGCGGAGGGGGTGCTGAGCATCCTACCCGACCGTCGCAGCTGGGTCAGCGAGGTGACCCTGAAGCCGCGCATCACCTTCCATCCCAGTCACGACGTCGAGGCAAAGGTGATTGAGCGCTTTCACGAGCTGGCGCTACAGGACTGTTTCATTGCCCGCTCGATCAAGACCAAGGTGACGGTCAGCGCCCCGTGACGGACTGGCCGTACAGGCGCGCGAAGTCATGCGGAAGAAGGTCGTCAACGGTTTTGTTGGTTGCGGCGGCGAGTTTTGGTAGCACCCAGCGGATGTAGGCTTCCGGGTTGACGCCGATCAGCCGACAGGTGCCCACGACACTGTAGATCACCGCCGAACGCCAGCCGGCGCTCGGGTGGCCGATGAACAGATAGTTCCGCAATCCAACCTTCGTCGGACGGAAGCAACGCTCGATGGCGTTCTGGTCGATGTGGATGTGGCCGCAGTCGACCTTGGCGTAGCGGGCGAGGTTCGGCCAGCGGTTTGTGGCATAGGTGACCGCTTCGCGCAGCTTCCCGAACACCGGTGCATCCTGCTTCAGGGCCCGGAAGCGCTGTTGCAGACGCTTCAGAACCGGCTTCGCCTTGGCGTAGCGGAACATGCCCCGTCGATCCGGCGTCAAACCCAGCTTTGTGGCCTGCCGCTCGATTGCGTACAGCTCGTCGATGTCCCGCAGCAGCGGAAGCGCCTGCATCTCGTCGGCCTTGATTGCCTCGAGGACATATCGGCGCAGATGCCCGATGCACTCGAAGCGACGAATGTGCGGGCGGTGCTTGAACACTCCAGGATACATCTTCGCCCCGTCGCTCTGAACGTCCCCGTGCCAGTCGAGCGGAAAGAACTCGTGCAGAATCGCGCCACTTCTCGAGGGCGAGAACTCCAACACGATCGCCGGCACGTCGGGGGCGTGATAGCCCCACAAGTAGGCATCGCGTGACCGACCTCGGCGGTCCGGGTCGAGGAGCTTCGTGAAGGTCTCATCGACCTGCACGTAGCGAGAGTCGAGGATTTTGCGCTTCAGCAGCTGATGGATCGTGATCAACAGGTGCGCGGCGCCTTCCACGTACCGGCAGCGTGCCTGCCGCCCGATCCAGATCCCGCCCCGGGCATCCATGCGCTCCTGGCGATAAAGGGGAACATGGTCCACGTACTTGGAGATGAGCACGTGCGTGATGAACCCGGGGCCGACGCCGGCCTGCGGGATCACCTGCGGCGGCAGCGCCGCCACGATCGGCGCATGTGCACGCGCACGGCTGGCGTAGACCGGCCGCACGATCTGCCGGCGATAAAACTGGCTCGGGGTGTACTCGATCTGCTCGGTGATCTCCTCGCGGATCTTCACCAGACCCGCCTTCTGCTCCTCTGGCAGATCGATCACTTCCCGATGCACCGGCAGGTTCTGCGGTGGCGTACGCCGTCCGCCGCGGCGTTTGCGTCGGTTGCCACCAGTGCCGGCCGCCGATCGCGGCGGCGTCGGCAGCATCGCCGGCAGCTCAGTGAGTCCGAACAGCAGCCGTTGCGCCGGATTGAGCTTCTCGCTCTTTGGGCTGAACATCCGCCGCAGCAGATCGTCGAGCTTGTATTGCAGCTTCGCACAACGCGCCTCGGAGTTCTTCAGCAGCGACTCGAGTTCGCGCACCCGCGAGAGAAGCGCGTCGCGGTCAAGGTTCTCAAGTGTTGCCGTAGCGGTGCGCATGGGAGCGCGAAGTATATAACTTCGCGCTCCCGGTGTGTTGCTTTATTGTGCGTGAAATCGCTCAGCGAGCCTACAGGTCACGCGTCACGATCGTCTCTGGGCGTGATCTGTTACCGGGCAGACGATCCTCGTATCGTTGCCACCCGCGACGGCTCATGAGCTCGAATCCATCCAGCAACAGACGCAGCTGCGCCAAGCTCATCTGCCTGACCTGCGCCTCGTCCCGCGGCCACGCGAATGTCGCCCGTTCCACCCGCTTCGTCGCGAGCCAAAACCCGCTCCCGTCCCACAGCAAGCAGCGCACTCGGTTGCGTCGCCCATTGCAGAATACGTACAGCGCGCCCCTCAGCACATCCTGGCGCATCGCCTTGCCCACCAGACCGCGCAGCCCATCGATCCCGAGCCGCCCATCGGTCACCCCGGTGCGCAGGAACACCCGCGTCTGCTCGTTCACACCAAACATGCGCGCAGCTCCTTCAGCAGCAGCCCCACCCAGCGCACGTCGGTGCTCGAGCCGACGCGCACCTCGAGCCCGTTCGCCAGCCGAATGCTCACCAGGCCCCGTGCATCTCCCAGCGCCGCCTCGGCGCCCAGCTCGGCGCCCAGCTCCCCAGGCAGCTCCACGACCGCCGGCCCCACTGGAGTGGTTCCACGGCGGCGGCCTTGCCTCAGCCAATACGTCAATGTGGAGAGCGGCACATCATGCCGCTCGCAGAATCCCCTCTGACTCAGACCGCCTCGGGCGTACAGTTCCAGCAGCCGCTGCCGTTGCGCAGCCGAGCGGTTACGCTGCCGCCGCCCTGATGTGCCGCCGCAACCACCGCTCGGCCGTCCCATCGTTCGTGTCTTCGTACCCATCGCGCAGATACCTCCGTCGGTAAACTGCGCGTCCATCTATCAGCCGACCGCTCCGACCGCCAGCCAGTACCCGGTGGGACGCTTTCGATTCTCTGCTTGGATCGTACGAGTCGAGCGCAGTGTCAGCCGCAGCCACATCAGAGCGTCACAAATCAGGGCGAATAGGGTGGCGAGGCCTGTGCGCATGACGGGATCATGCCATACGACGAGCTCAGGGGAGCCACGATCGCCTCAACGGATCACTTACCGAATAATTGCGGAGCACACCTCGACCGTCGCATCGGCGAAGCGCAGCTACCGTAGACCATCCTGGGCGTGGATGCGCGGGTGCGCTTCAGCTGGATCATGTTGGGCAGAGAACCGCGTTCGGCGAGCGAGCTGCTGATGGTCTATGCCGGGATCCTCGCCCACGGCACGGCGCTCTCGGCGGCCGAGACCGCGCGCATGATCCCGCAGCTCTCGAGCGCCTCGGTCCGGGCGGCGATGAAGTGGGCGGGCGATGAGC
>JAJZZR010000418.1 GCA_021797465.1 Pseudomonadota bacterium
GGCCGACTCGCACGGCCGGATGTGTCCCGAGAGTCTGTTCGCGGCCGCGTTGTCGCGCGTTGCGATCAGCGCCTGAGGATCGATGTCAAAGCAGTGCACCGTGTGGGCGCCCAGCCGTGCGGCCGCCAGCGCGAGCACCCCGGACCCGCAGCCGTAATCGATGACGTCGCAGTCGACGGGCGGATGCGCATCGAGCCACTCGAGGCACAGCGCGGTGCTGGGGTGCGTGCCTGTCCCGAAAGCGAGGCCCGGGTCGAGTCGGAGCACCGCGGCGCCCGGATCCGTCACGTGCTCGTGGTGCGGGCAAATCCACAGCCGCCGGCCGAACCGCCGGGCATGAAATTCACGCAGCCACTCGCGCTCCCACGCGCGGTCGGCGATCCAGCGTACCTCGAGCTGGTCCGGGTCGAGGCCGAGCGCGACACCGAGCCCGTGCACGGTGGTGTCTTGCGGTGTGCCGGGCGCGAACAGTGCCTGCAGCCGCGTGGCCGGCCAGAGCCGAATTTCTCCGGGAGCCGGTTCGAGCACCGGCTCATCGCGAGCATCGGCCAGGGTAATCGCGCTCGCGCCGCAGTCCATGCACGCCTGCTCGGCGGCCTCTATCGGCAGCGCGCCGAGATCGAAGCTGATCTGCAGGAACTGGCTCATGTGTGTCGTGGATGATGCGCCGGAACCTCAGGTCGGGCGCGGCAAGCTCATTTCAGACCCAGTCGTCGCTCGAGGTAGTGGATGTCGGTGCCGCCTTTCTGGAAGGCCGCGTGATTGCAGATTTCCCGGTGCAGCGGTACGTTGGTCTTGATGCCTTCGATCACCATCTCCGTCAGCGCATTGCGCATGCGGGCGATCGCCGTCTCGCGCGTCTCGCCGTGCGTGATGATCTTGGCGATCAGCGAATCGTAATTCGGCGGCACGTTGTAGCCGGAGTAGATGTGACTGTCGACGCGCACGCCGGGGCCGCCCGGCGCGTGCCACAGCCGCACCGGGCCAGGGGACGGCATGAACGTCTTGGGATCCTCGGCATTGATGCGGCACTCGAGTGCGTGACCGCGCACCTGTACGTCGTTCTGCACGTAGGGAAGCCGCTCGCCGGCGGCGATGAGCAGCTGCGCTTTGACCAGGTCGATGCCCGTGACGAGCTCGGTGACCGGGTGCTCGACCTGAATGCGGGTGTTCATTTCGATGAAATAGAACTCCCCGTCCTGATAGAGGAATTCGAGGGTACCGGCACTGCGATAGCCGACCGCTGAACAGGCCTCCACGCACCGATCGCCCATGATGCGGCGCTGCCGGGGGGTAATGCCCGGCGCCGGTGCTTCCTCCAGCACCTTCTGGTGGCGGCGCTGCATCGAGCAATCGCGCTCGCCAAGATGAATCACATTGCCGTGATGATCGGCCAGGACCTGGAACTCGATATGCCGCGGGCGCTCGAGGTACTTCTCCATGTACACCTGATCATTGCCGAACGCCGCCTGGGCTTCACTGCGTGTGACACCGATGGCGTTCATCAGAGCGGCATCGCTGTGCACCACGCGCATGCCCCGGCCGCCGCCACCGCCCGACGCCTTGATGATCACCGGATAGCCGATATCGCGGGCAATGCGGAAGTTCTCCTCCGCATCGTCGCCCAGCGGGGCGTCCGAGCCGGGTACGCAGGGGACCCCGTGCGCCTTCATCACGCGTATGGCCGACACCTTGTCGCCCATGATGCGGATCGTTTCCGCCTTCGGTCCGACGTACACGAATCCGCTGTTCTCGACGCGCTCGGCGAAATCGGCGTTCTCTGAGAGGAATCCGTACCCCGGATGAATCGCGACGGAGTCGGTCACCTCGGCGGCGCTGATGATCGCGGGCATGTTCAGGTAGCTGGCCGCCGAGGGGGGCGGTCCGATGCACACCGACTCGTCCGCGAGCAGCACGTGCTTGAGGCTGTAGTCGGCGGTCGAGTGCACCGCGACGGTCTTCAAGCCGAGCTCGCGGCAGGCGCGCAGGATGCGCAGGGCGATTTCGCCGCGGTTGGCGATGAGGACCTTCTCGAGCATGGCGGGGGCGCTTATTCGATCACGAACAGGGGCTGACCATACTCGACCGGGTCACCGTTACGTGCCATGATTGAAGTAATGCGCCCGGCCCGGTCGGCCTCGATCTGATTCATCATTTTCATTGCTTCGATGATGCACAGTACCTGGCCAACCTTGATTTCATCGCCGATCTCGACGAATGACTTGGCCCCCGGGGTTGGCGAGGCATAGAAGGTCCCGACCATGGGCGCGGTGACCACGTGCTCGTTCGGGCGCGCTTTGGGTACCTCCGCCGGTGCGGCGGGTGCTGCGATCGGGGCCGCGGCGGCCATCTGGGGCAAGGCGTGAACCACTGCGCTGCCGGTGGGCATGCGGCTGATGCGCACCGCTTCCTCGCCCTCCTTGATCTCGATTTCCGCGATGCCGGATTCCTCCAGCAGCTCGATCAATTTTTTGACTTTGCGAATGTCCATGTGGGAAAGCCCCCTTGCGTCATGGGACGGTCAGCGTGGGTATGCGCTTCGGGTCAGCCTGCGCGCGGCGTACCGCTCGCATGCCTGGCAGCGGCCCGGACCGCCAACTCGTACCCGAAAGCACCAAAACCTGAAATCACCCCGACGGCGATGTCGGAGAAATAGGACTGGTGTCGAAACGGCTCGCGCGCGCGCGGATTGGACAGGTGCACCTCGATCAATGGGATGCGCACGGCCAGGACCGCGTCGCGCAGGGCGATGCTGGTGTGCGTGAAAGCGCCAGGATTGAAGATGAGGCAAGCCACCTCATCGGCTCCGGCACGCTGGATGCGCTCGACCAGTTCATGCTCGGCGTTGCTCTGAAAGCACTGCAGCGTACAGCCGCTCTCGCGCGCACAGTCGGCGGCGCGCTGCTCGATGGTCTGCAGGGTGTCCGACCCGTACACCTGAGGCTCGCGAGTGCCGAGCAGGTTCAGATTCGGGCCGTTGAGGAGCAACAGGCGAGTCATCAGGTGTATGAGGGTCCAATTGCGGTGGATCCGCGTCCGCAATTTACCCTAATTTCACCGAAGGTGGCTAGAATTTGTGCCGAATAGCACAGATCAGGGGCGAAAACCGATTAACTGGCCAGCCGGGATCCGCGGATCGCAAGCCGAGTCATTCCGTGGGCGATCTGCCGGCGGGCCGTGCTCAGGTCGATGCGCCGGTGGTCCAAGGCGGCGATCCGATTCAGGATCCATTCTGCCTGCGCCGCCCGCAGCACTCCAACCTTGACGGTCACGATACGGCCGCGCGCATCGGCGAATACGGAGAATGGAAAGACGGCCACCATTCCGAGCGCGTGGATCGCTTTCATGCCGGTGCGCGCTCCAATGAGAAGAGGATAGCGGATTCCGGCGTGCCGCGCGTAGCGCAGCACCGCGGCCCGGCGGTCCACGGCCACGCCGATGACCTCGACGCCGTCCGGCCGGGCATGACTCAGCCACTCGAGCAGCGGTATTTCTGCCCGGCAGGGCGCGCACCAGGGCGCCCAGAAGTTCACCAACAGCGGCCGGCCTCGCCAGTCACTGAAGCGTCGCGGTGCGCCGCCGCGGTCCACGAACGTGATCCCCGGGAGTGTTCCGGCAGGAGGCCGGGCCCGGACCGGGCTCGGCTCGGCGGCAGCTTGGCCGGTCCCCGGCGCCGGGTTGCGTAGCTCGTGTGGCGCGCGCGTGGGCGGCAGTGAGGTGCGCAGCGCGAAGCCTGCTCCCGCCGCGGCGACGATCGAGGCCGCCGCCAGCGCGATGCGCAGCCTCTTTGGCGCCGCGCTCACGTGCGCCGGTGGATTGCGAATGCAGCCTGGACGCGGCGCAGAAACGCCGTGGCGCCCAGGTAGCCGACGACCTGGAATCGCCTTCGCTGCCGGCCCGAGCGGCTGTAGAACGCGACCGTGGGCGGCCCGTAGATGCGGAAATACCGCAGCA
>JAJZZR010000253.1 GCA_021797465.1 Pseudomonadota bacterium
TTGTTCTGGTGCAATCCGCTGCGCCCGGTGTACGCCGTGGCGGAGCCCGCAGCAGCCGGACGCGCCACACCGCTGCGGTTCCTGCCGGGCCGCTCGGGCATCGTCGCGAGCGGCTTCGCAGGCGAGGGGTTCGCTTACGACAACGAGCTGCCGCGCCATCCTGAGCTGCTGCACCCTCATGCGATCGCGCACCGGCCGGTAACCAATGCCGAGTACACCGAGTTCATCCGCGCCGGCGGCTATCGCGAGCCGCGCCTGTGGATGTCGGAGGGTTGGGCCGCGCTGCAGCGCGAGGGCTGGACGGGTCCGCTTTACTGGTCCGAGGACTTCGAGCACGCCTTCACGCTCGGCGGAGAGCGTCCGCTCGATCCGCATGCGCCGGTTTGTCACGTCAGCTACTTCGAGGCCGATGCGTTCGCCCGCTGGGCCGGCGCCCGCCTGCCGCTCGAGGCCGAATGGGAGTCCCTCGCCGCGCCGCTCGATCCCCGCCGCGGACATTTCGCCGATGACGGTGTATTGCAGCCCTGCGGGCCCGGCGCGGACACAGACTCGGAGCCGAGTCAGTTGTTCGGCGACGTCTGGGAGTGGACGGCGAGCGCCTATGTCGGCTATCCGGGATTCCGCCCCCTGCCCGGCCCGCTCGGGGAATATAATGGTAAGTTCATGTGCGGACAGTGGGTGCTGCGCGGCGGCTCGTGCGCGACCCCGCGCGGTCACGTGCGGGCCAGCTACCGCAATTTCTTCTACCCGCGCGACCGCTGGCAGTTCTCCGGCATCCGTCTGGCGCAAGACCGGCCATGAGCACGCTGCCGAGCGAGATCCTGCTCTACGACCTGAGCGCCGAAACGCTCGACATGCGCTCCGATGTGCTCGCCGGACTGGCGCGCAGCCCCAAGCGACTGCCGTCGAAGTACCTGTACGATGCGCGCGGCTCCCAGCTGTTCGAGCACATCTGCGAGCTGCCGGAATACTATCTGACGCGCGCCGAGCTGGCGCTGATGGAAACGCACGTGGCGCAGATAGCCGCGGCGCTCGGACCGCAGGTGCTGCTGGTCGAGTACGGCAGCGGCAGCGGACTGAAGACCGAGCTGCTGCTCGAGCGGCTCGCCGATGCCGTCGCGTACGTGCCGGTGGAGATCTCGCGCAGCGCGCTCACGGCAAGCGTCGAGCGGCTGAACGGGCGCTTTCCGCATATCGAGATGCTGCCGGTGTGCGCCGATTTCACCCAGCCGGTCCGCTTGCCCGAGCCCGCGCGGCCGCAGCGGCGCAGCGTGATCTATTTTCCCGGCTCGACGCTCGGAAACTTCGCGCCCGACGCGGCGGTGCGGCTGCTCACGCACATACGCCGGGAGATGGGTCCGCATGGCGCGGCGCTCATCGGGGTGGATCTGGTCAAGCCGCCGGCGCTCATCGAGTCGGCCTACAACGATGCGGCCGGGGTGACCGCGGAATTCACCCTCAACCTGCTGCATCGCCTCAATCGGGAGTTGCGCGGCGATTTCGACCCGGACAGATTCGAGCATCGCGCCCGCTATGTCAGTGAGGCGGAGCGGATCGAGACGCACATCGTCAGCCGTGCCGATCAACGGGTCACGGTCGCCGGACAGCGGTTTCACTTCGCCGCGGACGAGGCGATGCTCGTGGAGATCAGCTGCAAGTACTCTCGCGCGTCGTTCGCGCGGCTGGCGGCGCGCGCCGGAATGCGAGTCTCGCACGTGTGGACAGACGCCGATGGGCTCTTCAGCGTGCAGTGCCTGCGGCCGGCGCGCCCATCGACTCGGGCTCAATAATTCGCCGCGCGACCCGCTGACGGCGCGCGTTGCCGCAAGGGAATCAGGACGCGCCGAGGGCCTCGGCGATGGACGCGGCGAAGCGCTCGGCGGCACCGGTGGCATAGTTCAGAAACAGCGACGGCTCGGCAAGCTCCAGTTCGAGCACCCGCGGCGCGCCGGCCGGATCGCGCAACAGATCGACGCGTGCGTAAAGCGGCGCGCGCGGCGCGCGTCCCGAGTGACGGATGGCCGTCAGAACATCCTCGGCGACCGCGATCTCGTCAGCCGCCGGTGTTCGCACGGCGATGTGCTCGGGGGCGAACAGCGCCCGCGTAGGGTCCGCGTTGAGTCGCAGCAGCGGCCCTTTGCGGATGGCGTGGCTGAATCGACCGTCGAAGAACAGCAGCGCCGTCTCGCCCTCGCGGTCGACGCCCGAGAGGTAAGGCTGCAGCACCACGCTGCGGCCCGCTTCGGTGAGGCTCGCGGCGTGCGCGTGCGCCTCGGCGAGCTGTGCACGACCCAGACGTCGCGCTCCGCGCGACCCGGCGCCCACCGCCGGTTTGACCACGAGTTCCGCACATGAGTGCTCGGCGAGGAAGCGCTCGATCGCCGGCCGCACCGCCCCGACCGGCTCGATGAAGGCGCTCGGCACCACGGGCAGCCCCAGAGCGGCGAGGTCGCGCAGATAGTGCTTGTCGGTGTTCCACTCGACCAGCGGCGCGGGATTGTGCAATCGGGTCAGACCGGCGACCCGCCGCAGCCAGCCGCGAAACTCGCCGAGCCGCTCGGTATAGTCCCAGGTCGAGCGCAGCAACGTCAGATCGAAGTCCGCCCAGCGCACGCCGGCGTCGTCCCAATCGACCACCTCACAGCGAATGCCGCGCGCCTGGAGTGCGGCCACGAGCACTGCCATGTCCTCGTCGAGTCCACGCGCCGCGCGGGCACCGACCAGGGCGACGCGGGCAGGACCGCGCCGCGGCGCCCTTGCATCGCTCATCGGCTCCGTCCGTCGAGAGTGACGAGCGCTCGGTAAAGATCCGGGCGGCGGTCGCGAAAAACGAACCAACTGTCGCGCCGGCCGGCGTTCTGCGCCAGATCGAACTCGGCGGTAAGCACGGCATCACCCGCCTCGGGCGCTTCGGCCACCTTGTCCCCCAGCGCATCGGCGATGAACGACGAGCCGTAGAAACGGATATGCAGCCGCTGCGGGTCCTGCCGGGAACGCTCAAGGCCGTAGCGGTTGGCGGCGATGAGCGGCGTGAGATTGGCCGCCGCGTGTCCCTGCTGAGTACGTTGCCAGTGCCCGCGCGAGTCGAGCGGCGCCGCGGGCGGCGGCTCGGTGCCGATCGCCGTCGGATAGATCAGGAGCTCGGCGCCGGCGAGCACCATGGCGCGGGCGGCCTCGGGGAACCATTGATCCCAGCAGATCCCGACCCCGATCCGTCCGTACCGGGTGGTCCAGACTTTGAAGCCGGTGTCGCCGGGACTGAAGTAATACTTCTCTTGATAGCCCGGTCCGTCAGGGATATGCGACTTGCGATACACCCCGAGCAGTGCACCATCGGCATCCAGCACGGCCACCGAATTGAAATACGCGGGACCGGACCGCTCGAAAAAGCTGATCGGCAGGACCACACCGAGCTCACGCGCCACCGGTCCAAAATGACGCACCGCGCGATCGTCGGAAACCTCACGGGCCAGATGCAGATGCTGCGGATCCTGCTCGATGCAGAAGTACGGCGTCTGGAACAGCTCGGGCAGCAGAATGATCTGCGCCCCGGCGGCGGCGGCCCGGCGTACCAGGCCCTCGGCCGCGGCGATGTTGCGATCCGTGTCCCAGGTACAATCCATCTGTATCGCCCCGACCACCACGCGGCGCGGCGCGATGCTCGGCAGTCCGGAGGGCTCACCCATGCGCGCTACGCTCGATCAGCCCACGCGCCGCCAGCGACTCATTGACCTGCTCGGTGATGCGCATGGCGGTATCGAGCGCCATCAGGCCGTCCTCGCCGCTGACCACCGGCGGCTTGCCGGTGCGGATGCACTCGAGGAATGCCTCGATCTCGGCCTTCAGCGCATCGCCCTGCTCGAGACTCTGCTCCTCGATGCTCACCGGCAGCTGCGCATCCCCGGATTCGCCGTCGCGCTTGCGGATCAGAGTCATGACCTTCTGCTGCA
>JAJZZR010000085.1 GCA_021797465.1 Pseudomonadota bacterium
TCAATGCCGACTGCCGTAATCTTCATGGTGGACGCCTCCGCTCCATTCCAGTGGTTGCCATGCGCTCCCACTTTGGCACAGCTGATGCCGTTAAGGGGTGGGGGCGTCCATCCCATTGCTTACCGCGCGAGGGCCTGCGGCGCATCGGCGCCCTCTACGACATCGAGGCGCAAATCCGCGACCAGCGGCTCACCGGCGAGGCCAAGCGGCTGCATCGCTTGACGCACAGCAAACCGCACGTCGATGCGTTCTTCGACTGGGTCGATCGGCGACTTAAGACGCACGGGCTCGCCCCGGCCACGCCCTTCATCCGCGCGCTGAACTACGTGCACGAGCGACGCGCGGGGCTGCAGGTCTTCCTCACAGACCCGGACGTGCCGATCGACACGAATCACCTGGAGCGCGCCCTGAGGCCGATTCCTCTAGGGCGCAAAAATTGGAATTTCTGTTGGACCGAGTTCGGGGCCAAACACGTCGGAATCGTACAGAGCCTGATCGTCACCTGCCGCCTGCACAAGATCGACGTCTACACCTACCTCGTCGATGTCCTGCAGCGTGTCGGCCAGCACCCGGCTGCTCGCGTCGCCGAGCTGACCCCACGCCTTTGGAAACAGCACTTCGCCGCCGCTCCATTGCGTTCAGCTTTGCGCGACCTCGCCCCGTAAACCAGACGCCGCGTAATTACCGGTTACGTTGGTCTGGCGAGAGTGGACCCAGGCGAGGATGCCGTGGAAATGACTGCGGATCATCTCGGCGACCTTCTTCATAGGTTCGACCTTGGAGCGCCGCGCGTTGCTGCACCAGCCATTCAGCAGCCGCGCGACGACGGTGGGCTGCTTGCGGGTAAGGATGTCGCGCAGCTGCTCACGATAGTGCCAGGCACGAGCGGTGCGGGTGGTCGTCATGCGCGAGAGCAAGCCGTCGAGTTCAGCGCGCTGGGCGCCGGTGAGCTTGCTGCGGTCTTTCAACAGCACCCAGCGCAGCCCCTTGAGGCTCGGATCGCGCTGCTGCTCCTCGCGGCGCATCGCGGTGATCGCCTCGGAGGCGTGGGCGATCACGTGAAACTTGCCGAAGGTGATCTGAGCCTTGGGGAAGTGTTCCTCGAGACCCTTGATGAACGCCGGGGACATGTCGACGCTGATCGAGGTGATCTCGGTGGGCTTGCCGCCGTGGGCGCGCAGGTTCCTTGCAAAGGCGCCTACCGTTTCCGCCTCCCGGCCCTCGGCGACGAACAGCACCCGGCGACGCTCGGGATCGGGGTCGGGATCGGCGAAAAGACTGACGTAATCGTGGCCCTTGGCGCGGGAGGTCTCATCAATCGCCACACGCCGCACCTCGCTGAAGTCCGCTGTACTGACCACCTCATCCACGTAGCGCTCGCACAAGCTCATCACCCGGTGGACCGACAGCCCACGGATGCGCTCCGCTGCGGTGAAGGTCGTCTCTCGGGCCAGCAGCAGCACGAACGCCTCGAACAGCAACGTGAACCCGGAGAGCTTGCCGGCCCACGCCGGGGTGACCTGGCGCACCGAGCCGTCGGGCAGCTTCACCCGTGGGACGCGCACCTCGAGCACGCACTCGTGCTGGAAGAAGTTCAGGTGCCGATAGGTCTTGGTCACCGTGTCATGCACCGGATGCTCACCAGCTTGCCCCGGTGTTGGCGGCGGTGGGAATCCGCGTGATTCTGGGGGCCAGACTCGGGTTTCTGAAGCGCCGCCAGCAGGCGACGGCAACGCCAGCCCCTATGAGCCCAGGACCGCTGCCAGACGCAGCCGCAGTGGAATCAAGAAGTAGTTTGGCGAGGCGAAGAGAGAGACCGAAAAAACAAGCAGGCGGTGTGCCAGAAAATCGAGAAAACGCGTCGATCACCGGAACCATCGAGAATCAACGGCTCGACTTCAAGATCCTCGAGGACAAAGTCGCCGCGGAGGCCGCCCTCGATGGGGTGTATGTCATTCGCACCAACGTGGCGAAGAAGCAGATGAGCACGGCCGACGCCGTGCGCAACTACAAGGGGCTGTGCGAGGTCGAGCGGGCATTCCGTACACTCAAGACCGTCGATTTGAAGATCCGCCCCATCCATCACCACCTGGAGGGTCGGGTGCGCGCCCACATCTTCCTGTGCATGCTCGCCTACTATGTCGAGTGGCACATGCGCGAAGCCTGGCGCGAGCTGCTCTTCGCCGATGAACACCTCAAAGCCAAGCAGCATCGCGACCCGGTGGCCCCCGCCAAGCGCTCCGAGGCGGCTCTACAGAAGGTCCTCACGCATACTCTGCCTGACGGGACGCCGGCGCACAGCTTCCGTACCCTGCTCGAGGAGCTGGGCGCCATCGTGCGCAATACCTGCGTGACGCGCTCGGCGAAGACGCCTTCGCCCGCCTTCCCGATGGTCACCACCGCGAACGCCACTCAACAGCGAGCGCTGCAGCTGCTGCAGCGGATCACCGTGTAGCCAGGCGGCCGACAGCTGATGAGCTCACAACCTGCTGAATCACAAGGAAATTGCGCTTGGGCTAAAAGGGAACTTGAGACTAGTGAAAGGGGATCTCGCGGGAATCGTGCGTGCACGTATCTTGAGCCGCGCTACCATGCGTAATATCCGCCAGAACCTCTTCCTCGCCTTTATCTACAATGTTGTCGGCATTCCGATCGCCGCCGGAGCATTGTATCCGGAGTTGGGTATTCTGCTGAGTCCCGTCATCGCCGCGGCCGCGATGAGTTTGAGCTCGGTCTCGATGATCGGTAACGCACTGCGGCTGCGGTTGGTGCGACTCTGATTCCCTACGGCGTGCAGCCGCGAAGACCAACTGGAGAGAGACATGCTGACCGGTGTGATGCTGCTCTGGTTCGTGCTGACGGCGGCGTCCGTGCTGTTCGTTGCGATCGATATCCGCCAGACGCCCGAGTCGCCCGTCCTCAAATGGGGCTTCGTGCTGCTGACGGCGTATACCGGTCCACTCGGCGCGTTTCTGTACGTGCTAGGGTGTCGAGAGCCGCTCCCGGGCCTGCACGAGCGCTATACAGCGGTTCGTTGGCGCCAGGTGCTGGGATCCACCATGCACTGTGTTGCCGGTGATGGTATCGGCATATTGGCGGGCGCGGTGCTCGCCGCACTGCTGAGGTTGCCGCACTGGACCGATATCACCCTCGAATACGTGCTCGGATTCGGATTCGGTTGGACATTCTTTCAGGCTCTGTTCATGCGTGACATGGCTGGCGGTTCCTATGCGCGATCGCTGGCTGGAACTTTTATTCCAGAGTTCCTGTCGATGAATCTTCTGATGAGCGGCATGCTACCGATTTCCGCGCTCGGACGAAAACTCCTCGGAGGAGCGCCGAGCCCGGCCCGTCCCGAATTCTGGTTCGTGATGAGCATGGCTCTGCTTGTCGGATTTCTCGTGGCCTACCCGATGAACTGGTGGTTGGTCGCACGAGGTCTCAAACACGGCATGATGACGGTGCGCAAGCAGGAATCGGCTTCGGCTCAGCATTCAGAGCGTCATCTTCACATGGAGCAGGCCGCGCACGGCGACGCCCACGACACCGTTTCAACTCTTGGCGATCACGAGCCTGGCCACGGGCGCCGGCCGTCATCGGGTCATGTCGGCGCTATGGCAGTTGCGTCGCTTGCTGTATTTGCGGTGGCGATCTGGATTACCGCGCAGATCGGGAGCGGGTAGGCCGTCAGATTGCGTCGCGTCGCCCTCGCCATCAAATATCGTGGCGCGTCTCACCTGGCCTGCGAATAAAGCGAAGAAAGCGAATCAAGTCACCCCTGGCGGTTATGCCATATCCCCTTTCTTCGCTTTATTCGCGCCGGCGCGCCATACCTCACTCGGCCTCCCCCCTGTGGAAACTACGGTCATCGTCGCAAGGCCGCGGGATGCCAGCAGGCCGAGCGCAGCGTGGATCCGCTCGGCTCTCTGGTGGCGTCCCAGTA
>JAJZZR010000276.1 GCA_021797465.1 Pseudomonadota bacterium
GCGCCGCAAAATCAGAGCCCCGCCGCACAGGCCGCCTGATCAACCCATACCAGGGATGCGTGAACGCCGACCGGCAATCAGACCGCGGCACTCACCGGATGGATACACTTCACCCGGGTCAAATCTCGATGAAAATCCCGGGTCAGATCTCAGCGCAAATCAACAGACATCCCCCCGAGCGGTCCGATTCGGGTAACTTTCAGGAAGAGCCGGGTGCGGGAAAGCCGCCTGTCCGGATCTGTGAGGGCAGAGCCGAATGGCCGAGCTACTCGACCACGACCATCGAACCTATGCGTGTCCAGTAAACGTCAAAACCAGATCGGAAATTTTGCCGATGAGTTCAGGAAAAATGTATTCAGATCAATGAAAAATTCGGTTTTGGGCGCGTCCACCCTGATCGTAATTACTGTCATGCCATTCCATTGTTCTTGGCAAGACGCTGACGGGATCCGAGGGCGAGGTGGGTGGCAAGTTCTGGTGCGGTGAGGAGTTCGGATGCCGTTCCCTCGCGGAGGATGCGACCCTTTTCCATCACATAGCCGCGATCAGCCAACGCCAGCGCGAAATGTGCATTCTGCTCGGCCATGAGAATGGCAAGGCCCTCGTCACGTATCCCTCTGAGCCAACCGCCGAGTTCCCGTACGACTACCGGCGCAAGCCCTTCGGTGGGTTCATCGAGAAGGAGAATATGAGGTTGCGAAAGAAGCGCGCGCGCGATTTTCAACATCTGCTGTTCGCCGCCGGAGAGAAATGTCGCGCGGCGCGGGGCGAGTTCAGCAAGCTTGGGGAATAACGCAAGTACGCGCTTTCGCGTCCACGGGCCATCTGAACGTTCGGCGAGGGCAAGGTTTTCAGCCACGGTGAGAGCACCAAAGAGTCGTCGCCCGCTTGGGGCGAGGCCAAGGCCAGCGCGCACGATCGAGTGCGGAGGAAGATGTGTGATTGCTTTACCGCTAAAATTGATATCGCCGCGCCGGGCTGGCGTGAGCCCCATGACGGCGCGGAAGGTGGTTGTCTTGCCGGCGCCGTTGCGGCCGAGCAGCACAACCACTTCGCCCGCGCGCACGGTGAGTGAAACACCCTGCAAAACGTGGCTTGCCCCGTAATAGACATCAATTGCTTTGACCTCCAGCATCAGGCGGCGCTCCCGAGATAGACCTCCGCCACCTCCGGGTCCGCCTGCACCGATGCGGCGTCGCCCTCGGCAATGACGCGCCCGCGATGGATGACGGTGATGTGTTCGGAAATGCCGAACACCACGTCCATGTCGTGCTCGGAAAAAAGCACGGTCAGGCGACGGGCGCGGGCCAAGCGCTGTATCATCGCGACGGTCCGCTCGGTCTCAAAGGGCGACATGCCGGCGGTCGGCTCATCGAGCAGGAGAAGCCTCGGCCTCGTGGCGAGCGCCAACGCCACATCGAGCGCTCGCTGATCGCCATGCGAGATTGTCTCCGCCGGCTGCTCTGCAACCTCCGTCAACCCCACTTCGGCGAGGAGAGAGTCTGCCTCGGCGATCACGTCCTGCCCCCCGCGCCGGCGGGCGAGGCGGCTCAGCATTCGCCATGATATCGGGCCTTGTGCGATCAGAGCGAAGGCGACCTGTTCCCGCACCGAGAGCTTTGGAAAAATTGTCGTGATCTGAAAAGACTGGGCAAGACCAAAGCGCGCGATATGGTGCGGGGCAAGCCCGGTGATGTCGCGACCCGCGAGGCGAATGGTGCCGGCAGTGGGGGCGTGAAACCCGGTAAGCAAGCGAAATAGGGTGCTCTTGCCAGCGCCATTGGGACCGATCACGGCGTGGATGCAGCCCTCGGTTACCGCGAACGTGACCCCATCGACCGCTGCGAAACCACCGAAGCGCTTGATGAGGCCCGTGACTTCAAGCAACGCCGCCATTTTTAATGATCCTCTCGGCCGCCAAAAAAGCTCACAATGCCACCGGGGCGGAAAAGTACGACCAGGAGGAGAAGGGCACCGAGTGCCATCTGCCAATCGCGAGTAAGGGCGACGAGGATATCATGCGCGATCTGGTAGAAAAGCGCTCCCCATAACGGGCCGGTAAAGGAGGAGATGCCGCCGATGACGGCGACGATGACGGGCTCACCCGATTTTACCCAGTTGAGAAGTTCGGGGTAAGCGGTCTGATCGTGAACAACGTAAAGAGCCCCGGCGAGCCCGCAGAAAGCGCCAGAAATCGTGAAGGCCGCCAGTTCATGGTGGAAAACGGCGAGGCCCAAAGCCTCGGCGCGCACCCGCCGCTCGCGTATGGCACGAAGCGCAAGACCAAAAGGTGAGTGCGCAATGCGATAGAGGAGCGTGAGGGCGGCGATCACTACGACGAGGGTGAAATAAAAACCCGGACGTGGGGCCACCAGGAGATCCGGTACCATCGCACCGAAAATACCGTTCGCCCCGTTGGTGATGTCATAAAGCTGGTCGGCGAGCACGTTGAAAAGTTCCGAGAAAGCGAGCGTAAGAAGCGCAAAATACAGTTTCCGCGCACGGAGCGCGATCGCACCGGTGACGAAGGCCACAAGGGCCGCGATCAGAGGCGCCGCGGTGAAAGCAAGCCAGAAGGGGGCGACCCCGTGCAGCCAGGCGAGAGCAACGGTATAGGCGCCGATGCCGTAAAATGCTGCCTGACCAAAAGAGACAAGCCCCGTCCAGCCGACGAGGAGATTGGTCGCCGCGGCAAAAAGCGCGAGGACGAGAGCGTTTTCGAGGACAAGAAGCCAAGAGGTGGGCAGCAGCCAGGGCGCCGCAAGAAGAAGAAGGACGGCAAGGCTAGCCAGATTGCTCTGAGCCTTCGTCGCCATTGTCGTCATTCGTCCTCGCTCCAGGCGCGTTGCGTCGCGCCCATGAGCCCCCAAGGACGAACAACGAGTACAAGGATCATAGCCAGGAAGATGAAAGCGGGCGCCCAGGTCGGCAGCCACAGCGTGCCGACGGCCTGAAAGAGTCCGATGATCGCTGCTCCGAGTGCCGCTCCGGCGATCGAGCCAAGCCCGCCAATGACGGCGACGATAAAGGCGGAGACGAGGATCGCGCTGTCCATGCCGGGGCCAATAGCTTGTAGCGGCGCAATCGCCGCGCCACCGAGAGCGGCGAGAAAGGCGCCGAGGGCAAAGACGGTGGTGAACAGGGCAGGCACGTTGCGCCCGCAGAGCGAGAGGCCTTCAGCATCCTCGACTGCGGCCCTGATTTCCCAGCCGAACCGGGTGAGACGAAGAAGCGCCCAGAGCCCCAATCCAACCGCAAGCGCGAGCGCGATGACGAAGAGGTTATAGAGTGGAAAGCTTGCCCCGCCCACCGAAAGTGCCCCTGCCAGTGCGGCAGGCGGTGGCACGGTGCGCGTGTCAGCCCCCCAGATCCGCAAAGCGAGATCGGCGAGTATGAGCGAAAGCGCGTAGGAAAGCAGGAGTTGGACAAGGTGCTCGGCATGATAAATGCGCCGGAAAAGGAAGCGTTCGAGGACAGCCCCAAAGCCCGCCATCAGCATCGGGGCAAGCAGCAGGGCGGGCCAGAAGAGGACGCCCCGCTGGCCAAGCGCAAAAATACTTGCCATCAGGAGGGCGCCGATCATGTAGAAGCTGCCATGCGCGAGATTGATGATGCGGAGAGCACCGAAGACCAGGGAAAGACCGGCGGCGATGATGAAGAGATTAGCCGCGGCGGTAAGCGCGCTGAGGATCTCGATCGCCGCAGATGTGAAGCTCATGGCTCTGAGGTCACGCGACGTCAGTGCCGTGGCTGGAGTTTCTGAGCCTCTTCGCAGGTGAGCATGGTCTCCTCACCCGGGATCGCTTTGGTATCGGTATAGGTCTGCTGGCCGTATCGTGGATCGACTTCGGCTGAGACGCGGCCGACATATTCGGCGACATTGCCCTGATGGTCGCAAGCACGAAGTGTGATCGGTCCGCGAATGGTCTCGACAGTGGC
>JAJZZR010000542.1 GCA_021797465.1 Pseudomonadota bacterium
GAGCGAAATTTTATGCACTTGGCGGGTGAACGCAGCGACCGCCATGGCGAGCAGCATCGGTCGCGCGTGCCGCCGCCAGGACAAACGCGCCGGCGCGCCCTGCACTGCGCGCGCGCCGCGCCCATACCGGGCAAGTTCCGCCGCGGCATCGCCGCCGATACGCTGCAGCACGGCGGCCGCCTCGGCATTGCGGCCGCGGATCGCCAGCCAGCGCGGGCTATTCGGAATCGTGAACAGCTGCGCCCCGAGCAGCGCCGCCGGCGCGGCCGCTACCAGGAATTTCCAGCGCCAGTCCTGCGCGCCGAGTCCGGCCATGCCGATGAGGTAGTTGCTCAGGTAGGCAACCAGAATGCCAAAGACGATGTTGAGCTGGAACACCCCGACCAGCGCCCCGCGCCGCTGCGCCGGCGCGATTTCCGCAAGATACGTCGGAGCGAGCACCGTGGAGGCGCCGATCGCCACGCCGCCGAGCACGCGTGCGGCGATGAACCAGCCCAACGTGGGCGCGGCGAAACTGCCCAGCGCCGCGAGCAGGTACATCCCGGCGATGACCCGCAGGCAATTGCGCGCCCCGTAGCGGTCGCCGGGATAGCCGGCAAGCAGCGCACCGCTCAGCGTGCCCCACAGCGCGCTCGCGACCGTCCAGCCGAGTCCCGCCGGCGTAAGTGTGAAGGTTGCCGTGAGTCCGTGTGTGGCACCCGCAATGACCGCCGTATCGAAGCCGAACAGCAGTCCGGTCAGCCCGCCGACGAAAATACCTTTGGCGAGAACGCTGTTCATCGGTGCCTCTTGCGGGCGCTCGGCGCCGCTCAACGGCTCGGCCGCACCGCAGTCTCGGTGAGCATCACCACAGAGGTCGGAGCCACTTCTTGCCGGGCACAATCGGCGCCGCGCCGGCGAGCGGCACCGACACGGGCGCCGCGACGCTCAACGCCCACACCGCGCAGCGCTTGGGTCGGGCTGTGAATGGAAAGGGAGTGCTTATATGCGTTGCGATGTGTTTTCAAGATGTCCCCTCCCCTGCTGCTCTGACATCGATGCGCCGCGGTGTCGCCCGAGGTCACGGCATCAGTAGATCACAGAATGCGGTCTTTGGCACATGGTGCGGCAGACGATTGCCGTGAAGCGGTCTCCCGGTTGGTCTAAGCTCAAGTTCCCTTTTTGCCCGAGCATAATTTCCTGTTGATTCAGCCGGTTGTGAGCTCATCCGCTGTTGGGGGCCTGACTACACGGTGATCCGCTGCAGCAGCTGCAGCGCTCGCTGTTGAGTGGCGTTCGCGGTGGTGACCATCGGGAAGGCGGGCGTAGGAGTCTTCGCCGAGCGGGTCACGCAGGTATTGCGCACGATGGTGCCCAGCTCCTCGAGCAGGGTACGGAAGTTGTGCGCCGGCGTCCCGTCAGGCAGGGTATGGGTGAGAACCTTCTGTAGGGCCGCCTCGGAGCGCTTGGCGGGGGCCACTGGGTCGCGGTGCTGTTTGGCTTCGAGATCTTCGTCCGCGAAGAGCAGTTCGCGCCAGGCTTCGCGCATGTGCCACTCGACATAGTAGGCGAGCATGCACAGGAAGATGTGGGCGCGCATCCGCTTCTCCAGGTGATGATGGATGGGGCGGATCTTCAAGTCGATGGTCTTGAGTGTGCGGAATGCCCGCTCGACCTCGCAGAGCCCCTTGTAGTTGCGCATGGTGTCGGCTGCGTTCATCTGCTTCTTCGCCACGTTGGTGCGAATGACATACACCCCATCGAGGGCGGCCTCCGCGGCGACCTTCTCCTCGAGGATCTTGAAGTCGAGCCGTTGATCCTCGATGGTGAGCTCGAAGTGTTTCGCGACCTTGTATTTGTTGGCGATGCGCCCGACACGCACACCAATTTTGTCCTTGCCCTTGACCCGTCCGGCGGCGACGCTCGTCTGCACCTTTTCCAGCTCCTTGCGTGTCGCCTCAAGGAGCGAGCCGCGCTTGTGTGCCCGCAGCCTCGCGAGCTCGGGATTGCGACAGGCAATCAGCCGCTCGCCGGGATAGTCTGGGTGCGAGAGCTCAAAGAGCGAGCGCTCATCGAAGAGCCCAAGCTGCAATGCTTCCCCTTCGATGAGCGAGCGGATCTGGCCGCTCTTGAGCGCGGTGATCCAGCCGAGCCCCTCGATCTCGCGCAGCTCTGCGATCGCCTTCTGCGAGATCATACCGCGGTCTCCGACCATCACCACGTGCGCGAGGTGAAACTCCTCACGGAGCTTCTTCACCTGCGGCATCAGCGTCGAGGCATCGGCGGTATTGCCCTCGTAAACCGAGATCGCCACCGGACAGCCGTTGCGTGCCGTCAGCAGCCCGTAGTTGACCTGGAGCTTGTTCTTCTTGCCATCGCGGCTGTGCCCGATCCGAGCGAGCGGACATTGTGTGCCCTCGAAGTAGCTCAAGGACAGGTCGTAAAGCGCAAGCGCTCCCTCCTTGAGGTGCCGCGCGGCAAGCTTGCGCTCAATCGTCCCCTGGTGCTCGAGCAGCCAGTCCATCGCCGAGTACAGCGCATCCTCATCGGCAGACTCGACGCCGTACTCCTCGGCCAGCGTCGTCGTGTGCCACCATCGTGTGGTGGCGAGCTTAGTGTGCGGCGAGAGCACCCGGGCGGCCACCATCGCGCACACCCGCTCGCGCTCAGGGCTTGCTCGCGCGGCGATCAGTCCCTCAAAGCCCAGCCGCTGCATGGCTACACGCACCGCCTGCACGTGCCCATGCGCGCGCGAGCGCACGACCGCGAAGAGCTCCTCCACCGGCCGCATAGCAACGCCCGCGAGCACGGCGCGCATCGCCTCGATCTGCTCGTCCGAGAGCGCCGAGAGATTGGCGAGCGTGCGTTTGCGCACCTTCTTTCCGAGGCGGTACGACTCGCGCAGCAGGTACGTGGGCCGGGAACTGCGGTTCGGCACGGCATCGATGTGCATGGCTACATCATGCCATACCGAAACACGCGACACAAGACTTCATCATCAAAATACATGGCTACATACTGCACCCTCGACCCCCCCCCTCTCTGATCACTCAAAACACGGAAAATCAGCCCTTCGGCGAGATCACCGACTCAGGGCCGAGGGGGGGAACTTAGGTCTAATCTTATGACATCAGGTGTTCGAAAGTCATTGACACATTCCGCAGGCGGCGGAGATCGCTGAGGCTGTTTCCCGGGAGGGACGTGCCACCGTCATCGAGCTGCACGGCCTCACGATGGCCGCGTTTTTCAACGGGCAGCGGCTCCCGGCGCCCGAGCGCACGATGCCCGCTCACAGCGCCTAAGCGCCCGCCGGGGCGGCGATCCGCACGCGGGGCTGCCCATGCCCCGGGGCGCCGAGGCGCACTCGACCCGCACGCGGCCGGGGGCGTTCGCCCCGAGTTGAAGGGGCGCGCATGCCGAGGCGCACACCCTGCCTGAGCTGCCGACTTGGACATGAAGGCTACGCATGCGTCACACGCGGTTGCGCTCACTGGCTATGCGCAGTGCTCGGTCAATTCGACCTTGCCAGCCGGGGCCAGCGGCGCGGAAGCGTTCGAGTACATCTCGCGAGAGCCGAATCGTGATGCGCTCCTTTGTCTGGGCCTTCTGTGGTCCGCGCACCTTGCGCATGAGCCGAGCAGGCAGCACCTCGACGGCCGGCTTGGCGCGCGCGAAGTCCTTTGCTGTCCACTCTGGGTTAGTGGTATCGGGTAGATCAGGACTTGGGTGCTGTTTTGCTTTGCTCATAGTGCCTCCTCTCGCGCGCTTGTTTGCCCGGCGCAGACTGATGACTCGGATACCACGCGCAGTCTCGGTGAACACGAGCGCGTGGAGCTTGTCACCTAGTGTAGTGCTTCATTCTGTTTGGAACTTAAGCGGCTATTTGCACGAATGACCTTTTGCAAGATATCGCGAGCGCTCTTGGTCCAAATGAATGG
>JAJZZR010000240.1 GCA_021797465.1 Pseudomonadota bacterium
ATGCCGGCCGCTCGAGTAAAGAGTTTCATGGTGTCCTCGTTGTGCGTGGTGGGTGATGATCTTCCGTGGCCGCCGCGCCGGCCCCAATGTCCCGCCCGGCCGCGCGTCGCTCGACGCGAATCTGGCGAATTGCACCTGTCGCACTTTACCCGCAGTCTCCACGGCTGACAACCAAGCGCCCGTCAACTCGCGGCCCCGGGAAATGACCCCATGAGCGCCGTCATCCCGGCTCCCCCCTGCTGCGCATCGAGGCATCCGCGCCATGCACTCTCACTGCGCGCCACCGCCGCCGGGTCCTCCCCGTCGGCAGCCGTGCGCCGCATGTTCTTCCACACTTGCCGCGCGACGGTCACACCACCGGGCTCACGTCGCATCGGCGGCACCCGTCCCCCGCCCGCGCGCTGAACCGATGTGTACCAGCGTGCAACCCGTGTCACAACCGATCCATCGTCTCCGGACAAGGACATACCGGCGGCGGTGAGGCGCCGGCGCACCGCTCAACTCCCGCCGCGCTGCCCCACGCTCAGCGCGGCAGATGGGACGGGGACAGCATCGGTATGTTGCACGAGGCGGGCTGCACGGCCGGAGACGGCAACAGACAGCGCAGGCCGTTGATGCGTTGCCGCGTGATCCAGGTACGTACGGCGCTGCGCGTCAGCGCCGGCTGCACGGCCGCCGCGAAATGCACCCAGGCGTCGCGGTAGGACAGCCACAGGGCCTGATCCACGCGCAGTCCTTCGCGACTGATCGTCCCCATCCTGCTCATGGGGACGCCGGGAACGAGCGGATCGGGGGGTGCGGGTCGAAGCGCGGGGTTGGCGAGCACACGCTGATAGAGGGTCTCGAGGCGAACCTCCGCCCGATGCGCGGCGCTCGCCGTGCCGGCCGGCACGCGGTTGACGTCCAGCGCCTCGACGTCCCGGGTGAGCAGCCGCTCGTGCCGCACGAGAGCGCCGATCACGAAGGCGTGGCCGGCGCTGCCTGCGAAGTTGACCTCCTCTTGCGATTGCACGTTGAAATACGTTCTCGCGACGTATTGCAGCGCGATGAACGCGGCTTTTTGCGTCGGCGAGTACCGGGACGCGATACGCTCGATGGTGATCTTGCGCCGGTGCTCGAAAATGCCCTCGGCGGCCGCGGCGCACACCCCGCTCATGAACCCGCTCGTCACATCGTCACAGAAGTCGAACCGCGGCCATGGCGGACGCTTGCGTTCGCCCAGGCGCTGCAAATGCGCGATTCGGCCATCGATCTCCGCCGGCGCGCCCCCGGCCTCGCACGCGAACTTGATGGCGAGCGGCACGTTGCGCCGCACATCGAGTCCGTTGGCGTAGATCATCGACAGCACCGCCGAGCCGCTCAAGGGCATGCGATCCCCGAGCGCACGCTCAAGATAGGCGCATTCCCGCGCCTGCACATCGTTCGGCTTACCGTCGAAGCCGTAGTACAGCGCCTCGGAATTGCATCGGCCGAGTCCGGGCACTTGCGCGGCCGTGGGCAGATCCGCCCGCGGAATCGCCAGGGTCTCGCTGCGGCGGCACACCTGCCGCACCGCTGGCCGGGCGTGCTTGAAATCCCAACTGGTCGCGGGATTGTACGTCGGCAGCCACGGACGAGCGGCGCGCGCCAGCAGCTGCGCGATCGAGGTCACTTGGGCGCTGGCACCCGGCGCCGTAGCGCACGCGAGCGCGAGCATCAGGACCGCGGGAACGAGGCTGCGGAACGGTTTCATCATGATCGACTCGCGATGTTGAACGGTCGTCTGCTTTTTTTCCCTGCGCCGGCCTGGCCACCCGCCACTGCCCCCCGCGCCGGCCCCAGCGGCGCACGCCTCGAGAGCGCCTTTTGCACCGCCGCAGTCGGAGCCTAATCACAATCACGCCCCGAAATCAAGTGGAAGCGCGGCAGTCATTCCCTCGAGGGTGATCAGCCCATTGGCTGGGATCGAGGCGCTGGCCGGGGCCGCGCGGGTGCACTACGTCCAGGGTCTGCCGACCGATGCCGAACTCACCCCGATCCCTGCGGCCGATCTTTCTGCGCCGTTTACGGGTAAGCGTCACGTGGGGCCATATTCGGCAACTCTGCGGGTTCCGCAAACCGGCCTTTACATCATCGGTTTCACTAACAGCTGCCATTGCTACAGAATCGGTAGCCTCGCCATAAACGGGCGGACGCTGGTCAACAATCCGGGCACACCGCCAAACCCGACGTATACGGCGGCGATTCATCTGATCAAAGGCCAGCGCTATACGCTGAGGGTAACCGGACCGGTGATGACCCCTGTTCCGAAGACGAAAATGAAATTCAGGAAAATGAAACGTCCAAGGGGTCCGGACCAGCTGCTCTGGGCGACCCCGAGCGTGGTGCGCGCGGACATTGCTCAAGCAGTGCAGGCGGCGAAGTCGGCACCGGTGGCGGTGGTGGTGGTGGCGGACGACACCGAGTCCGAGGCGACTGACCGACCGGATCTACGGCTGCCCTCGGCGCAGAATGCGCTGGTGAGCGCGGTGGCGAAGGTCAACCCGCACACGGTGGTGGTGATTCAGGCTGGCGCTCCCATCGTCATGCCGTGGATCGCGCGCGTGCCGGCGATACTCGACACCTGGTACCCCGGTCAGACCGATGGGCGGGCGCTGGCAAATGTGCTCTACGGCAAGGTGGACCCAAGCGGACATCTGCCGATGACATTCCCGGTGAAGCTGGCGGACGTGCCGGCGGCGCGCCCCGCGCGTTTTCCCGGGGTGGGCGGCAAGGTGCACTACTCCGAGGGGCTGAAGGTGGGCTATCGGTGGTATGAGTCCAAGCACATCCAGCCGCTGTTTCCATTTGGGTTTGGCCTCTCGTACACGCGCTTTCACTTCAGCGATCTGAAGTTGAGCCGGCACACGGTCAATGGGGTGATGGGGATTCGGGTGAGCGCGCGGGTGAGGAATGTGGGTCACGTTGCGGGTGCGGATGTGGCGCAGCTGTACCTGGGGATGCCGGCCGCGACCGGGGAGCCGCCGCGCAAGCTGGTGGGGTTCAAGCGGGTGATGCTGGCCCCGGGGGCCTCGAAGGAGGTGCACTTCACGATCACGCCGCGTGAGGAGTGGTGGTGGGGTCACAGGGGTTGGACCGAGACGGCCGGGACCTATCGGGTGTATGTGGGGGATTCCTCGGCGCTGGCGAATCTGCCGCTGCAGGCGAGTTACCGGATGACGCACTCGATTGGCAGCCGGGTGGTGTCGGTGTCGGCGCCGAAGAGCTTCAGGCCCGGAGTGCTCAGCGAGGTGAGCGTGACGCTGAGCGCCGGAGGCACCGAGACGCTGGGCGGGGTGAGCCTGAGCCTCAAGACCCCCGGCGGCTGGCGAGTCACGCCTCGCGGTGCGGTCGCGCAGTCGAAAGTGGCACCGAACAAGGCGGTGACGGTGAAATTCGTGGTGATTCCACCGTCGTGGGCAGTGGCTCAGTATGTGACGCTCTACGGCACGGGGGTTCTGTCCGGCGGAAAGTGCTCGGGCGCCAATACGAACTGCGTTGCCCGACGCGATGGCGGCGTGACCGTTCTCGTCCGTCCGTAATGCGGCTGGCGGCCCCGCCGAGCAGTCTCGGCGGAGCCGTATCCGGTGACCTCACCACAAGGGTACAGACGTATCTCCGCGGAACATCAGCGTGCCGAGGGAACGCAACGCCTGAGCCAATTTGGCGCCGAGCTATTGTGCTACCGGATTGTGGGATAGGCGAAGTACGCGGAGATCATGGGTCGCATTGACCTGCGGGCACGCCCCCCCTCTCTACGTATACCCAATCCTTGCAAAAAATCGGCCTGATGGCCCTCAGGCAGCGGCCCTCAAGTAATGCGACAGCTCGGCTTGCACGTCAGGATTCGCGGACAAGGTCAGCGTGAGGCGGCCTTTGGGAGTCGTCAA
>JAJZZR010000119.1 GCA_021797465.1 Pseudomonadota bacterium
ATTTATCGATGGCTTACCGGCTAACCTCACCCTGCCGGATGATCAACAGACCGCCGCCTGATCTATGTCAGAAAATGCTCATACACCAGATTTGACTATAGCTCTCTCCAGCCAGGCATCGATCTTGGCAGTCGCGCCATCATTTGGCTTTACTCGGAGGCATTCGCCGGCACGCGCAAGCATGCGCGCGGCAGCGCCCGCCCCCCAATCCACGCCAGGCCCCAAGTCAGAAACGAGGAGATCGATCAGCGTGCGCAGCGTCAGGCGGGCGATCTGCCGATGCTTTTCGAGCGTTCGTGTAATACCGGCTTCGACGCGCGGATGGTAATAGGTAACGATCCCACCGTCGCTCTGGCGCAGGTTGCGCGCTGCGACGAAAAAATCGACAAGCGGCGACACCCCCTTCACCATCGCTTCATCCATGTCGGCGAGACCATCCTCAATCTCGCGGAGGAGTGAACGAGTCACCTTCTGATTCGCGGCAAGCAAGGCCCACACGATAGCCGCCGCACGGACGTCATCGCGCTTCTCGATCTGCTCGATGACCGTCTGCTCAATCGAATTCTGATGCGCGCAATCAATGGCTGCCGCCACAAAGCTAGGTGGATTTTTGAGTCCGTCTCGATCCTGCGTGCGCAACGCATCGAAAAATTTCTGGATCTCAAGCGGCGTCGCGAGCTTGTCGAGCACCTGGCTTTCAGAGCCGCAGGCAAGATCCTGCAATTGGCGAGGCAGACTGTCAATCCGGCTGCGATAGAGACGTTGTCGCTCGGCTTTCCCGTAATTCTCGGCCTCGAGTCCGACGGTCCAGGGCTTAACAGTTCCGAGAGCGCTTGACGTCTGCGCGACATCGAGCCTCGATGTCGCGATGATAATCCGGTCGGGCCGAGCGGCGGCGAGAGAATCTCCCAACTGATCATTCCATGGGCGGCTGTTCGGGTCGAAGTCGAACCGTCCCCAAGGATCTTCGATGTCATAGAAAACTGGTGGTGGTGTCGTGTCGTCGCGCAATTGGGAAGGTCCGAGTCGGATTGGTACACGCGTGAGGCCAGGCATTTCCTTGCGTAACTCGTCGTACAGCATCTTGGTCGCGAGCGTCTTGCCCGTGCCTGATTGGCCGATGATAATCGCTGCTGATCTCATGGCAATTGCGGTGCGCAGATCGCCCCAATTGTTGGGGTGAACATAATGTTCGAGCTCGGGGGCGCTCGCGAGATAACCTTCGTGCAGCCGGATGACCTCTTGGAGTTCTTCGCGCGTCCATCTCCCTCCTCCCGCTCCCGCGATCCTAGTGCGTGCGTCCTCGCGCAGCTTGGTGCGGCACACATCCAGCCGCGCATTGGGAACGCGGCACCCCTCTGTGAGTAGGCGATTGATATCCTCACGTAGGCGTTCATCGTCTTGGTTCGCAATGACCGCGATGCGGCCGGAGATGTCATGATCAATACCTTGAGCAATAACTCTCGGCATTGCTTCGGGATTAGGCCACGTCCCTGCTCGCCGCCGGGTAAGTTTTTGCGCGTCACCGTTGACGCCCGCGCTGGTCACGAGCAAATAGCGGCAATCGACGTCCTCGAGCCGCTTCGCGGCCGAGACTCGCCTGTCACTACCGTGCTCGAGCAGTGTCTTGAGCGTTGTTGGCGTCCACGCATCGCCTCCGCGACGCTTTGCCTGCACGATGAGTGTATAACCCCGCATCGGCAATTGACTGACGACCTGCCCAGGCTCGGAATCGGTAAGCGTGGCCTCCAAGTCTTCCTGAGTTGCGGGCTCCAGAATGAGGTCCTCGGCCAGCCGCGAAACGAGGACTAGGTCGAGCGCCAGCCAGACCGAAACGTCAATCTGGTACTCGTAACCGGCGAGCGAGGCGGCACCTGCTCCGCTTTCACTTGCCGCAGCATCGCTGATTCCGTTAATGCCATGATTTTGTCTCGATACCATAGAAAATATCCCGTGTAAGCCTGATGGCAATGAAACTCTCCCCATTACCACAGTATCTGGGCGCCGAAGGAGAAGTTTATGTCATTGGCGTCCCGGCCGACGCATCGCTCTGCTCATTCATTTGTCTTTCTCAGATGGGAAATGGACGTAAGCACTGCCATTTGAATGACAGTCCGCTCACGTGGTACATGATCGCAACATTACATATCATCAACGATACCCCCGAAGGCTCTTGTCGACGCACCACCTAACTGCGGCTACGCGACTTGGCTTCAGCTACCCGATCAGTGATCTCGGCAAGGTACTGTGCCGCTTGCGCCCTCGTTTTCACCGATTGTGCTCGATTCAGCACCGCCATCCGTTGTCCGGGATGAGAAAGCGCAAGTTCGTGACGCATGGCGATGTGAAGAAATAACGGCAGGTTCCCACTATCGACCGAATCGCTTCCTGGTTGCACCGTTGCGGTCGGTTGGGTGGGTGGAATGTGGGAAGGCAGGATTTCCGGTGTATCCCGCCTGGCCTCAGGGAGGGTCAGGAGGGCGTTGACTGGGGTGGCCGCGCTATCACGTTTTGTCAGAGGCTGCAAACCGAAGACTTTTTCCACGGTCCGCGGGATGGAACTGTGATCATACGCTCGATGATCAATGGTGCCAGCGGGAATATAGGGAGAGATCACCACAGCGGGCACACGGACGCCGAGCCGGGTAAAGTTAAATCCGTATTTATTGTATTTGGACCCCTGTTTCGTGTCCCCAGGAGCCACAGCACTCCCTGGTCGCACGTGATCATAGAATCCACCATGCTCATCCCAGGTCACGATCAGAAGGCTAGACTCCCATAGCTGCGAACCCCGAATGGTCTCATAGACCTCCTTGATCAATTTTTCTCCACCAGCAACATTATCCATGGGATGCTGCGAGGATCCGCCCTTAAATGTACCGGAGACCATGTCGCCATAATCCGGCTCGATCCAGGTCAGGCGGTAAGGGTATGCGCCCGAATTCAGGTCATTTCCCATATTATCAATGGAATGCACATCGAATATGTTGATGCCATTCAGCGCTGAAACCAGCGGAAAGTCGCTGCCGGCATAGATCCGCCATGCCTCATCTCCGTAGCGCGCCTTAAGCGCATCGAAGATTGAGCCATGAGGGAATGTGAAGCCATCGAGCCCCTCCCAAGTGAGCAGTTCCCCAGTTGATGGGCTATGGTCCAGGCCACCTGAGGATGCCCCCATGGCAAAAAGCCGGTTCGGGAAAGTTGGCCCGGGCAGAGACGAATGCCAACCGTCACAAACCGCAAAAGCATTCGCCAAGGCGTTCAAGACTGGGAGCTGGTCGGCGGTAAAGCCATCCATGATCTGCCCGAAGTTTCGCGTTGCGTTCCCCTCATCCTTCGAGTGCGACCGCGCATAATTGCTCACGAAGCCGCTGTTGTTGATGCGGGGATAGGGTCTTCCACGTTTGTAGACTACTTGGGTTCCACAGAGCTGCTCCAGGACGTCAAGAAATTCGTGCGCCGGATCGACTGGGATGGGTTCATGGAAGGGTTTCCCCACAAAATAGGGCGTGCCGAGATAGTTGTTCGATTCCAAACCGTTAAGGCCCGCGATTTGGGGTGGCACACCATTGACTAACTCGGTTCCAGTAATGCCGGAAAATCCCAGCATATGATCAAAGGAACGATTCTCCAGAAGTAAAACAAAAATGTTCTTGATCTCTGCAGCCATCTTGCGCCTCTTAGTGCTCGTGAAAGTTTTCCTCAGTTACTTCTCGGTCCGCTGTATCAATACGGTGTACAGCGTCACATGCTACTTATCTGGCGGACTCTGCGCCGAGCTATGCTCGAAAGTGGTGTACGGGCGCGTTACAACTGGCTTGAATGAGGTGGCGTACTGTTGCTACAAAGGGTTTCCGACTCAAAGAGCAACATAAGGAGT
>JAJZZR010000045.1 GCA_021797465.1 Pseudomonadota bacterium
GTTCTCAACGGCGGCGACACGCTGGTGGTCACCCGGATCGACCGGCTAGCCCGGTCGATGAAGGACCTCCAGGATATTGTCCACGAGTTGAAGGCCAAAGGGGTTGCACTGCGCGCCACCGAGCAGCCGGTGGATACCGGCACGGCGGCCGGCAAGGCGTTTCTCGACATGCTGGGCGTGTTCGCCGAATTTGAGACCAACCTGCGGCGCGAGCGGCAGTTGGAGGGCATATCGGCGGCCAAGGCGCGGGGCGTCTATCGGGGTCGCAAGCCCAGCATCGATGTCGCTGAGGTCAAGCGGCTGAAGGAATTCGGCCTTGGACCCACGGCGATCGCCCGCAAGCTCGGCATCGGTCGGGCTTCGGTCTATCGGGCGCTGGAAGCCGGGTGATGGGTGCGGGCGGTCGCCTTTCGGTACCGCCGGAGAGCTTGGTCGGTCTTCGACGCCGTCTCGACACCATGCCCGATCGCCATCCTGATCGGGCGGAAACAATCAAGCAGGCGGCCGCACTCTATGGCGTATCGACGACGACGCTCTATCGCCAGTTGCGCACTCTGCACCGGCCGCGCCCGATGCGCCGGGCCGATCGCGGCCGGCCCCGCAAGGTGTCGATCGCCGAGCTGGAACGCTGGTGCGAAATCATCGCAGCGCTCAAACTGCGCACCACGAACAAGAAGGGGCATCATCTCTCGACCGGGAGGGCGATTCAGCTTCTGGAAGAATACGGTGCCGAGACGCCGGATGGTTTGATTCGCCTACCCGCCAAAATTCTGTCGCGCCCCACGGCGGATCGCTATCTCCGGCAGTGGGGCTACGATCAGACCCGGATCACCCGTGGCCCGGTCGCCGTTCGCTTCCAGGCCGAGCGATCGAATGACCTCTGGCAGTTCGACCTCAGCCCGTCCGATCTCAAGCATGTGCCGCAGCCGCTCTGGGTTGAGGCCGGCCGGGGCGCGCCGACGCTGATGCTCTACAGCATCGTCGATGACCGGTCCGGTGTCGTCTACCAGGAATATCGCTGCGTTTATGGCGAGGATATCGAGGCCGCGCTTCGTTTTCTGTTCAATGCGATGACCGCGAAATCCGATGACAGCGGTTTGGTGCTGCAAGGCATCCCCGAGGCGATCTATGCCGACAACGGCCCGATCACCAAGAGCCGGGTGTTTCAGCGCGTGCTGGAATGCCTTGGCGTCCGGCTGATGACGCATCTGCCCGCCGGCAAGGATGGTCGGCGGGTCACGGCGCGCAGCAAAGGCAAGGTCGAGCGCCCGTTCCGGACCGTAAAGGAGGCGCACGAGACCCTCTACCATTTCAACAAGCCGGAGAATGAAGCCGAAGCCAACCTCTGGCTCCATCGCTATCTGGCCAACTACAACGGCCAGCAGCATCGCAGCGAACCCCATAGCCGGAGCGAGGACTGGCTGCGCAACCTGCCTGATGCCGGCGTCCGGGCGATGTGTGCCTGGGAGCGATATTGCGCCTTCGCGCGCGAGCCGGAACGACGGCTGGTGGCCAGCGATGCCCGGATCAGCGTGGATGGAATCGCCTATGAAGTCGATCCCGACCTCGCCGGCGAGACGGTACTGCTCTGGTGGGGATTGTTCGACCGCGACCTCTATGTCGAGCACGGCGAGCGGCGCTTCGGCCCCTACACGCCGGCCGGCGGTCCGATCCCGCTGCATCGTTACCGGTCGCACAAGAAAACCCGCAGCGAGGAACGCGCCGATCGGATCGCCGCACTCGCCGATCGGCTCGGTCTCCCCCGCGCTGCGCTGGACGGAAATCCCGACCTCGCGGCTCCGGTCACGCCCAATCGCCCCGAAATCGCGCGGGTGCCGTTCACCGACCCCGATCCCTACCAGGAAATGACATTCCAGAACGCCGTGCGCGCCAAGCTCGCGATCGCCGATCTGCTCGGCCGGCCGCTGGCCCACCTGTCCGCCGAAGACCTCGACTGGATCAATGGCGTTCTGACCGAGACGCTGAACAAATCCGCCGTCCTCGCCCGCGTGCGTGAGCGGTTCACGACCCCAAGCGCTCAAGCCGCGCGGGGCGCAACGGGTGAGGAAGTCCAATGCTGACCGAGGTGATGCATCATTACGGCCTGAAACATGACCCGCGTGCCGCCGGGTATTTCGAGACCGATCATCATCGGCAAGTTTCCAGGGACGTACGCAGTGCCGTTCTTGCCGGCCGGCTGATTGCCATCGGGGGCATGGTCGGTAGTGGCAAAACCCTCTTGCTGCATCACCTGCAGGGTGAGCTTGTTCGCGAGGACAAAATCCTGGTCTCGAAATCACTCGCCGTGGATCAGGAACGCACGACGATTGCCACCCTGATCGACGCCTTGTTCTTCGACCTCACCACGGAAGGCGAAGCGAAGATCCCCAAGCAGGTCGAGCGGCGGGAGCGCGAGTTGCGTGCCCTGTTCAAACGTCGCCGGAAATCCGTGGCACTTTTCGTCGATGAGGCCCACAGCCTCCATCCCAAGACACTGACCGGATTGAAGCGGCTCATGGAGGTCATCGCCGATGGCGGCGGCAAGCTGTCTGTCGTTCTGGCCGGGCAACCGAAGCTGCGAAACGATCTGCGTCGCCCGAAGATGGAGGAAATCGGCCACCGCACCAGCCTGTTCAATTTTGACGGCATTGCCGGTCAGCAGCGCGAATATATCAACTGGCTCCTCGAAAAATGCGGCGTCGCCGAAGGCAAGCAGGGCGAGGTGTTGTCCGAGGCCGCGAGCAATATCCTCGTCAGCCGGCTGCGGACGCCCTTGCAGATCGTGCAGCATCTCATCCTCGCGCTCGAAGAGGGCTTTCGGATCGGCGAAAAGCCGGTCACGCCGGAAGTGGTCGAGGCGGTGTTGTCCAAGCAGATCGACGATCTCGAACCGCGGCTCACCCGGCACGGCTACAACGTCCGGGCACTCGCCGAGCAATTCAACGCCAAACCGGCCGAAATCAAGCGCTTTTTCCGGGGCGAGCTGGACGCCACGCGGACCCGCGAACTCACCGACGAAATGCTCGCGGCCGGCCTGCCGCTGTAGCGCCGAAAGCTGGTGTCGCGAATTATGAGCACGACCCTCTGATGTTGATCGTCGATCATTCAATTCGAGCGTGGAGGCAGATAATTTGCGCATGAAGGACGGCCGACGATCACAGAATTCGAGCAGGATTCCACGATGAATTCAAGCACGACCGCCTATGAAAGCGAGCAGCTACACCTACGCAGCTCCGCTTATCCAACCAACATCTTCGGTCACAGGTCCATGTCGAACACCGAAATTTTCGATGATTTGACGATTGGCGATGACATCCATTTCAGGATTCGCTTCAATCGGGAGGGACCGACGGCCGTCGACGTGAAGTTGGGCCGAAGTCCGGCCGCCTAGCGCTTCATAGGCGCGAGTTGTCAGCTCATGGGCGCGGCAGTTCGTGTATATTTAGGTTGGTACGGACAGCTAAATTTGTTGTCAGGATGGGTCGATTCTGACTGTCGCGTAACTTAGGATTCATGCGACAAATTGGGGCCATGGCATAGGTCCATAATATCAGCCAGCCACGCCCAAACAGACTGACGGCTCCCCCCCTACCCCTCCCGGTTTTCGTCCTTCGCCGCCTCGGCCGCCCATAGCGCAAACCACAACATGCGGGGCGGCTCGCGGTGGGTGCTGTTGGCCGGGTCCGTCAGCCATCGCCGCACCGCCTGCGGGGTCGATCCGCACCAGGCCGCAAAGGCAAGCTGGGTCATGCCCGCGCGCGCCAGGGCCGCCCGGATCTCCTCGGGAGTCGGCGGATTTTCGGGCAAAACCGTGCGATGTGGCGCCATAGTTGAAGGCATTGCACCGCTGGCGCGGTGCCGACAAGGGCAAGAT
>JAJZZR010000230.1 GCA_021797465.1 Pseudomonadota bacterium
AGATACCGAACGCTCGGTATTGCCGCGATCGAGGACAAAATCCTCCAGGCGGCAGTGGTGGCTCTCCTTACGCCGATCTATGAGGCGGAGTTCCTGGGTTTTAGCTATGGGTTCCGACCGGGACGCAGCCAGCACGATGCGCTGGATGCCCTCGCGTACGGCATAAAGACCCGTGAGATCTGCTGGATTCTCGATTCCGACATCCAATCTTTCTTCGATCAGCTCAGCAGAGAATGGCTGGTGCGTTTCGTCGAGTATCGGATCGGAGATCGTCGAATCATCCGCCTGATCCAGAAATGGCTGACGGCGGGCGTGCTGGAAGAGGGCCGAAGGATTGAGACGACGTCGGGTACGCCTCAGGGGTCAGTGGCATCACCACTGCTCGCTAACGCTTATCTGCACTACGTCTACGATCTTTGGGTTCAGCAGTGGCGCGAGCGCCATGCGACCGGTGATATGATCGTCGTGCGTTACTGCGACGATAGTGTCGTCGGCTTCCAACATCGGCAGGATGCGGAGCGTTTCCTGAATGATCTGCGAGAACGGCTCGGAAAGTTCGCGCTGAATCTCCACCCGGAAAAGACACGACTGATCGAGTTCGGCCGACATGCGGCTGAGGATCGGGCGCATCGCGGGGACGGTAAGCCAGAGTCCTTCGACTTCCTCGGTCTCACGCATATTTGCGGGACCAAGAAGGATGGCAAGACGTTCCAACTGTGGCGGCGGTCTCAACGCAAGCGGTTCCGAGCGAAGCTCAAGGATATGAAGGTAGCGCTCAGGCGTCGATCACATTTGCCCATTGCCGAGCAGGGAGCATGGCTCGAGAAGGTTGTGCGTGGCTATTTTGCCTACCACGCCGTCCCGACCAACTTCAAAGCCCTCTGCGACTTCCGCCGCTATGCCGTCTGGCACTGGTATCGAGCGCTTCGACGCAGAAGCCAGCGCTGGCGACGAACATGGCAGTGGATGAAGGCACTGGCGAATCGATATCTCCCGGTGGTACGTATCATACACCCATGGCCGGAACAACGATTCCGCGTCAAGCACTCAAGGTAAGAGCCGTATGCGTCACCGCGCACGTACGGATCCGTACAGGGGGCAGCGAGTAATCGCTGTCCCTACTGTGACTCAGAAACAAGCGTGCTCCCTGACGGCCTTTGTTGGCGATCCTGCGCCGAGTTTCTTCGGACCTAACCCTTCTTGCGTGTGCTGACACATGAGCGGCCGCAGTCCTCCTTCCGGGGTTCTCGGCGGCGGAAGTATCATTGACACTCCCGGCTGTGTCAAATTGAGCGGCTGAAGGATTAGCCCGTGCGCGCCGCGCCGACCGTGTTCGGCGAGAAAAATGCAGGCCGCTGAGGGCGTTGCATCCGACGCTGGACAAACTTTCTCGACTCGAGTATAAGGTCGGATCAGAAGCAATCGGAGGTACGCCGAGGCGCTCTGGCCGATGTTGAGAGAGATAGAGGTACGGCTGGTTCGGCGCGAGGAGCAGCCGCGGTTCCAGCAGTTGATGCAAACGCATCATTATCTGGGAGCGTTGCCGAAGATTGGCGAGACGCTTTGGTATGTGGCGAGCTACCACGAGGAGTGGGTGGCGCTGCTGAGTTTTTCCGCAGCTGCACTGAAGATTGCGGCGCGGGACCGTTGGATCGGCTGGAGTTACCGGCAGCAGTACGCTCGACTGAAGCTGCTGGCGAACAACACCCGCTTTTGCGTGTTGCCGCCGTGGCAGCGTCCGAACGTCGCCTCGCGCACGTTGGCGCTGTGCGAGCGACGGCTGGCGCAGGACTGGGGCAAAGCGTTTGGCCATCCGATCCTGTTGCTGGAGACCTTCGTTGACGGGCAACGCCACCGCGGTACGCTCTACCAGGCCGCCAACTGGAGCTATGTGGGCGATACCCGAGGGTACCGACGCATCCCGGGCGGTTACAGTGCAACGGTACAATCGCCGAAGAAGATCTTCGTGCGCCCGCTGCACCCCAAGGCCCGCACGCTGTTGTGCCAGGGGAGTCTCGGGACGCTAGCGGGCACAGCAGGGTCGAAGCTGATGCTCACGGCAGGACAACTGCGAGCCCTGCCGCAGTTCTTTGAGGACATCCCCGATCCGCGCCGGGTCGCCGGCCGTCGTCATCCTTTGAGCGCCGTGTTGGCCCTCGCCGCCGGCGCATACCTGTGCGGTGCCCGCGGGTACAAGGCGATGGGGGCCTGGGCCGGACAGCTCAGTCAGAGTGCCCGACAGGGGTTGCGCTGCCGCTGCGAGCGCAATCACTACCGGGTTCCGAGCGACTCGATCATCCGCGACGTCCTCCTGCGCGTGGATCGGCACCATCTTGAGCGCGCGCTCGAGCGCTGGAATACTCGCTTTGCCACCAGCGATGCGAGCCTGGTCCTGCGAAGTCAAGCGCTGCTTTCCGTACCCGCATTGCCAGAGGTGTTATATGAGCGTCGCCCTTGAAGGACGATTCGAGCAGTACTGTCAGTCGATCGTGGACGCCTTGGGGCACGCGGATCGTCGGCAGCCGGCGCAGTGGTATTTGAAAGGACTGATACTACCGGGACAGAGAAAGAGTGTGGAGCCGATGGCCGCGCGCGTGCATCCAGAGGAGGTGCGCTCCGCGCACCAGTCGATGCATCATCTCGTGGCGATGGCGGACTGGGAAGATCGGGCCGTACTCACGACTGTGGCGCAGCAGGTCACGCCGAAGCTCGTGGCAGGCGATGAGGACTGCTGGTGGATTCTCGATGATACGGGACACGCGAAGAAAGGCACCAAGTCGGTGGGCGTGGCGCGCCAGTACTGCGGGCGACTGGGCAAAACCGATAGCTGTCAGATCGCCGTGAGCTTATCGTTCGCCAGTGCGCGCGGCAGTATTCCGGTGGCCTACCGACTGTACCTGCCGCAGGAGTGGACCGATGACCGGCAGCGTTGCCGTGCTGCCGGAGTACCGGAGAGCATTCTGTTTCAAACCAAAGGACAGATCGCACGCGATCACATCACGGCCGCGCTCGCACAAGGATTGCCCCGAGGGATTGTGCTGGGGGATGCCGGCTATGGAGACGATACGGATTTCCGCGATTGGTTGATCGAGCGGGCGTTGGATTACGTGTTGGCTGTGAAGTCGGGAACCACGGTCTGGTGGGGCAAGCATCAGCCGGCGAAAGCGCCACGACCGTCAAATCGCGGCCGGCCGCGCACGCGCTTGGTTCGCGACCCCGACCATCAACCCATCTCGGTCGCGGAACTCGCCCGGGCCTTGCCGCCGAAGAGCTGGCAGCAGATCAGCTGGCGCGAGGGCACCAATGGCACCTTGTCCTCGCGCTTTGCACGCGTGCGCGCGCACGCAGCCCATGGCAACCAAACGCGCGCCGAGGAGTGGCTGCTGATCGAATGGCCAGCGGGGGAAGCCGAGCCCACTCATTATTGGCTGTCTACCCTGCCCAAGAAGCTCGCGTTCAAGAAACTGGTGCGTCATGCCAAGGCGCGCTGGAGGATCGAGCGGGATTATCAGGAGCTGAAGTCCGAGCTCGGCCTGAGTCACTACGAGGGGCGTAACTGGCGCGGCTTCCATCATCACGCCACGCTCTGCATCGCCGCGTACGGATTTCTGATGATCGAACGCCTCACCTTTAAAAAAAACTCCACTAAACTCCAAGAACCTCCCGTACCCGGAGTTTTCCTCCCGCGCGGCTCAGGGGCCGATGCAGCGTCACGTGCCGTGGTCGATCGCAACCCTACGCGAACGCCTCGCTAACGCAATTGCCAACCTATTCGCGCCAACACCAACCAGAGTTCGGCGGCGCGCGGAAAAGGAGCCCGAACATGCGCGCACTTTCTGACACAGTAGAATTAGGGACTGTGAATAAACAACG
>JAJZZR010000472.1 GCA_021797465.1 Pseudomonadota bacterium
CTCGATCGTGTTTTGACGAATGGTTTTTCCGTAGATCATCAGCGACTGAAAGGACTTAGCGACATCCCGCCCATCTCGTACCAGACAAATGAATCGAGCTCCAGGAAAGAGCGTCGCCAGCTGCGGGAGGATCCTGATGTAGGGTGGCGTCTTGTCTGCCCATCGTACCTTCCCCGTCCGCCGCAAATGAATGTCATAGACGATCCGCGCCAGATCCCCAATCCGGGCAGTTGGGAGCCGCGCCGCGCACTCGCGCAGCTCGTCGGCTGAAATCTGCATGTCTGGCCAGCGGTAGTGACTCGTCATTATGACGATCGCTTGATGCAGCTCTGCGCCGCTGAGATTCCGATCAATGGGCAAACGCTCAATCAGCGGCAGCAGAAACCAGGTTTCCGGCGGGATCGCGATGTGCGAGTGCGAGGTCAGCATCATGCGCAGCAACGTCGAGCCCGACCGTCCCGCTCCAACGATGAAGAATGGTGGCGGGGCAGTAGTCTCGACACCCGGCTGCGATACCTTCAGCAAAATTCAATCCTCGGGGTAAGCGATGTTCATCCAGTGAAGTTACATCTGCCGATCAGCACGTCGGGTCGACCACGCGATCATGCGCGGCGCAGCATGATCTCCATGCCTAACTGATGCGGAGTTTCGAACCACCCGCCGACATTGATCCGATTGAGCTGAAACGGATCGGCGACAGGTCCATTCACGCTGCCACAGGAACTCAGACAGCACTCGAAGCCCGCCTGGCGCACGAGCTCGACCGAGGCCGGCCGGATATGCTCTCGTCCCCCGAACGGATAGGCGAAGAGTCGGGGCGGCGCGCCGAGCTCCGCCTGCAATTTGGCTCGGCATCGGGCCAGATCCGCCTGGATTGCCGCGGGTTCCGCGGTGCCGAGATCGATGTGACCATCAGTGTGCGCCCCGATCTCGAACTGCTGATCGCGCAGGCTGCGCAAGTGGTTCCAATCCATCCATTGGGGCGGGCGCGCCAAATGCGCATCCCATGGCGCCGTATAATCGGTGCCGATGAATCCTGTCACCACAAAAAACGTCGCCGGCAGACCGAGCCTGCGCAGGATGGGCGCGGCGATCTCGACGTTGTCGCGATAGCCGTCATCGAAGGTGATCGACAGCGTGCCGGCGGTATTTTGCCCGGAGCGGCAGCCGGCGATCTGCTGATGGAGCGACATGATTTTGAAATGTGCTTGGAAGAACCGGCAGAACGTTTCGAATGTCGCGGCGCTGCAAGTGATTCCGTCCGGCTCCATCTGATCGTTCACGCGGTGAAAAGTCACGATTACCATCGTGGATGAGAAGTCGCGCGTGAGCAGACCAAAGGCATCCGCGGCCCGCCCCATCAGACTCTTCAGCCGTTTCTTGGCATTCATACAGAGTGGTGAGTAGGCCGGGGGAGTTGCGCCCCCAGCCTCTTGCAGAACCGTACGTGACACTCGCGCGTCATACGGCTCCCATCGTCCGGACCGTGATTCTTCCAAAAGCGAGCCAATGGACGAACAGCCGAGGTACTCGGCGAATCATCTTCTTCAACCAGCGGCAGCTGAGACGCATAGAGTCCGCAAGTTTGCGGTATTTGCGCCGAGCCCAGCGAAGAAGCTGTTGATCGAAATGATCAAAGACTCGTCGCATCGCTGATTTGTAGAAATGACCATAGTAGTTCAGCCATCCTCTCAACGTGGCGTTGTATCGCATAGCAAGCTCGCTCAAGCTGGCGGGGCTTTGTCTCGGGAGGTGCCACTCGCGGATAGTCCGATTCATCCGCTTGATCGCTGCTGCACTCACGGCCGGCAGGAAGCTCGTCCAGGCTTTCCCGTTGCGCGCCTTGACCTTTCTGGGCCGGAACGTGTACCCCAGGAACGTGAACTGTATCCGAGGATACGATCCGCGACGGCCTGCATCCCTGCAATACACCACCCCGGATTTCTCCGGATGCATCTCGAGCTTGCACTCCTGCAACCGCTGCTCGATGGCACTCAGCAGCGCCCTAGCCTCGCTTTCGCTTCGGCAGTGCGCCACCGCGTCGTCACAGTAGCGGCCGAAGGGGGTACGCGGGTATTTCCGCTGCATCCACGCATCGAAGCAGTAGTGCATGAACAGATTCATCAAGCTCGGACCGATCACAGAGCCTTGCGGCACGCCTTTGGTACGTTGGACGGTGACTCCGTCCGGACTCACCGCGGGCGCTGTCAGCCATCGCTCGATGTAAAGTAGTGCCCAAGGGTCCTTCACGTGCTTCCGGATCGCTTTTCGCAGCAGGTCCCAATCGAGTTCATCGAACGCACGTCGGATGTCGAACTCGACACACCAATCGTACTTCCAGCATCGCTCCCGGGTCGCAGCCACCGCATCCGCGGCCGATTTATTAGGCCGATACCCGTACGAGTCTGGATGAAAGAGCCCTTCCAGCTCTCCTTCGATTCTCGCCTTGACAACTTGCTGGGCGATCCTGTCAGCGACAGTTGGTACTCCCAAAATTCTCACTCCGCCTTGTCTCTTCGGTATCTCCACTTGCTTCACCGGCGGCGGGAAGTAGCTCCCCGATGACAGGCGATTCCATAGCTTGTGCAGATTCCTGCTCAGGTCCGCCTCGAACATCTCGATGCTCTCATCGTCGATGCCCGCTGCGCCCCGATTGGCTTTCACGTGCCAGTAGGCTTCCAAGACCCTCCTTTTGGATATATCGAACGGTTTGGTCGAAGTCATCGGTTCATCCTCGTTTCCAAGTTGGCCCATAACCTCAACCGGACGACGCCACCGCTTTGCTCCACGCCCATTACAGGCGCCTCAACGCTCGTACCGGTGGCTCCGCCACTGACTGGCGCATCGGTATTCCTCCTCATGGCTTTCACCACTTGTCGTTTTCCTACGTCTATCACCAGTCAGAGTTCACGTGTTCCGCAGTAGAAGCCAATGAGTTGAGCTCAGGCCGCCTATACACCGGCTGCCGCTGGGTCGGTAAGCAGATCGCCCTCCCAGCTCGTCCCGCGAGAGTAGTTCGCCCGCGGTTTTGGCAGCGTCTAAGGGTTTTCGATGCGTCATCGGACGGTTCACTTTCGTTCCTCTTCTCAACTCCCACCTGCCAACCTATTTGGTTGACTTTTCGACAGTCGTTCACCACCATGGTCTTTTGGGCCACAGCAGCACTGCCTGGTTTGGAACCAGCTTCCGCACGCCGGCTCCGAGGGGCCCACCCTCATCTTCCACCACAGCATTGAAAGGCGTTCCGTTAACCTTTTCATTCACGTCACACAACTACTCACGCCCAAACGCATCCACTCCGATAGACGGTTGCTTGACAATGTAGGGATTTGGTCCTACGCTGCCGTCCCATCAGGAGTGCATGGGTCAGGCAGCGATGGGCGCGTATTTTGGCTCCAAGGCGACTTCGGGGTTGTGCCAGGCGATCATTGCGCTGATGCCCCCGCACGACACCTATATTGAGAGTCACCTCGGGGGCGGTGCGATCATGAAGCGCAAGCCCGCGGCACTGCGCAACATCGGGATTGACCGTAATGAGCGGGCGCTGGAGAAGTTTCAGTGCGACTATCCGGTGGAGCGGGTGCATGCGGACGCGCACCGGTTCCTGGCGGACTTTGACTATCAGGGACGGGAGCTCGTGTACTGCGATCCGCCGTACCTGCACTCGACGCGCAGCTCCGAGCGGCGCTATCGATTCGACTATGAGGAGTCCGATCACCTCGAGCTGCTGGGGTTGCTGAAAAGGCTCCCCTGCGCGGTGATCCTCTCCGGCTACCCCTCGACGCTGTACGATGAGCAGCTTACCGGCTGGCGGAGCCTTGAGCTGCAGGTGATGAACCAGGCCGGGGTGCGCACCGAGAAGCTGTGGTTC
>JAJZZR010000397.1 GCA_021797465.1 Pseudomonadota bacterium
CGGCACGGGTGAGCACGATCGCGCTTTTCGATGGCGCACCGAGCACGCTATTTGAGGGTGTTCCCAGTTCCCGTTCCGACACGCTGTAGAGAGATTGGGAACGGGAACGGCGTGCGAGTGCGGATTTAGCGACAGCTCGCGGATGGAGGCTGCGGCGCCGGTCGTGCCGAGGGTCTGTTGAAGGCCACCCGTCCCTGAGGGAGCGACGCCGGCTCCCGGCCGGCTCGCTGCCGCACAGGTCGATTGAGGGCGAGGGTCGGCGGGAGCGCTCTGTCCCGGCCGGAACTGCTACGGGCGTTCTTGCGCCTCTGTTGTGTTGATACGAGCGAGGCGGTACCCGTCGGTGTCGCGCACGAGGTGCCCGGCGCGGGTGAGCTCGGCGAGCCGCTCGTGCAGGGTGGTGTTGCGTACATGACAGAGCGAGCGCAACTCGGCGAGTGGCAACGACCGTTCGGCGCTCTCGAGCGCGCTGGTGATGCGCTCGTCGAGGGAGCTGGGCGGCGGGAGGTCGGTTGCAGCGGGCGCGACGACGGCGAGCGCGAGTGCCGGTCCGTGCTGTTGCAGCTCGAGCGGCAGGCAGGGCGGTGATGGAGCGGCGCGGTGCTCGACGGTCAGGGTGAGCTGCCCGGAGGGCTCTCGGCGCAGATACAGGTTCGAGTCGCCCCAGGCGTGGAACTCAGAGGAGCCGCGCAGCGCTTGGCCGGCGCGTATGTGGCCTGAGGTTTTCTTGGCGTGATGGACGAGGAGTACGGCGAGGGCGTGCCGGCGCTGCAGCTCGCGCAGGTACGCCAGGAGCGGGGCGACCTCGCCGCTGGAGTTCTCATCGATCCGGTGCAGCCGGACGAAGGGATCGAGGATCAGGAGTTTCGGCTTGAGGTCGGCGACGGTGCGCTCGAGCGCGTCACGGTCGGCGGGTAGATCGAGCCGCACGGACGGGGCGGTGATGACCTGGATGTCGAGATCTTGTAGGCGGCAGTCGGCGGCGGCGCAGACGCCCTCGAGCCGGGCGCGCACGATATGCAGGGCGTCCTCGGCGGCATAGAGCAGCACGCGGCCCGGGGCGGCAACCGGGAAGCGCCGCAGCGCCGGCGTCCCGGAGGCGACCGCGACGGCAAGATCGAGTGCGAGGAAGCTCTTGCAGCATTTGGGTTCGCCGCCGACGATGCCGACGGCCTCGCAGCTCCACAGTCCGGTGACGAGCCAGCGGCTCTCGGGCGCGCGGCCCGAGAGCTTCCATGCGGGTTCGACGGGCAGCGTGCTCACCGCTTGCGTCCAACGACCTTCAGCTGGGCCGGTGTTGGGGCAGCGACGGTCTCGAAGAACAGTTGCTCGTCGATCTGGCGCGCCTCGCGCTGCGCGGCCAGCGCCAGGAGCTCCCCGGCGAGGTTCATCAGGGCGCGCAGGTTCCCCTGCGCATGATCGCAGAGCGTCGCGATGAGCTCGGGGGTCATGAGCTTCGCCGCTCCCGCCTTGGTGAGGGCGTGCTGCAGGCACTCGCGCAGCTCCTCTGGGGTGGCCCGATCGAGCGCCAGGCGCACGCGCATGCGCGAGTTCAGCGGCAGCAGCTCATCGCTCCTGAAGCGCTCGAGGAGCCTCTGGTCGCCGGCGAGCACGACGGTCAGGAGCAGATGCGAGTCCAGACGCGTCGAGGACAGCAAGCGCAGCTCGGCGAGCACCGAGGCGATAACCTCCTGCGACTCATCGACGATCAACACGGGGCGCGAGAGTGAGGCGTCGATGTGCGCCTGCCAGCGGCTGCGCAGCACCTTGGCGCCGGCGTGGCGGTTGTGCGGATGCAGTTCCACGCCGAAGAGCTCGCCCATCTCGCGGTAGAAGTCGGCCAGACCCGCCTGCGGCCGTGAGAGTATCCCGACCTGCACGTCACGCAGGTTCGAGAGCCGCTCGGCGAGCACGCGGAGGGTGGCGGATTTGCCCACCCCGGGTGAGCCGGTGACGAGCGCGAACCCGCCCTCGTCGATCAGTTGCTCGACGCGCCAGCAGAACGAGTCCACGCGGGGACTGAGGTAGAGCGCCTCGGTGGGGACCTCTGCGGCGAACGGGTTCCACTTCAGTCCGTACAGCGACAAGAGTTTCTTGTTCATGGATCGTCTTTCTCCTCGGGAGGTTGTTCATCTTTGGGCAGGTATGCCGGCGGCAGCCCCGTGGCCGCCTGTTGGGCCAGGAGTTTCTCGAGCAGCGGAGCGGCGCCGGTGGCGGCCGGGGTCTCGTTCACCGCGACGCCCCCGTGGGAGAGCGGCTCGAGCGGGGCGCGCAGACCCGAGGCGTTGCGCTGCTTGTCCTGCGGATAAAGCCTGCACAGGATCCGCCCAGAGCGTTCATCGACGAGGTGCACCTGGGACAGATCCCAGCTGGCATAGCGCACGGTGAGATCGCGCAGATGGCGGTAGCGGCTCGGGACCTCGAAGCGCCGGGCGTCGATGACGATCGTGCCATCGCTCAGGCGCTGGGTACGCTGCTCGGTGCGGGTGAAGGCGAGCCGCACAGCCGCAGTGTCGGGGCTGCGACGCAAGACATCGGGGCCTGCGAGGAAGCGCTCGAGCGGGGTCTCGCCGATCTCAGAGTGAGTGGCGCGGTTGTACTCGTACTCGGCCCACGCCTGGGTGGCTTCGTTCAAGGCATCGAGCGTCAGGTCGGCGACCCCTTCGAGCATCGCCATGAGGCGACCTTCCACCTGGCCCCATATCACCTCGCACTTGCCGTTCTGATATGGGCTGTACGCAAGGGTTGTCTCGTGGAGGACGCCGAGCCGCGCGAGCCCCTCGGTCACTTCCGCGGCGAGATTGGCCGCGCCATTGTCGCTCAGCGCCGATCGCGGCAACCCACGCTTCAAGAACGCCTGCGTCATGCCGTGCGCGACATTCTGCGCGTTCTCAACGAGGTACCACTGCAGATGACACGCCAGGCGGGAGCGGTCATCGATCACGCCAAAGAGCACCGGAGTGACCCACTGTCCGCGTGCGGTCAGCACCGGCCGGGAGCCCACATGACAGTCCCAGTGCCAGAGGGTGCCCGGGTACTCGGCCTCGTAGCTGCGCACCTCGCAGCTCATCAGGCGTGCCTCCGCGCGCCGCGCACCGGCGGTGTCGCGCGTGGTCAGTCGCCGGCGCTTGCGCCAGCCTTGGGCTTCAAAGAAGCGCCGGATGCTCGAGTACGACGGTATGGGTCTGAGGGCCGGGTTGCGCTCGCTCTGGGCGCGCAAGTTATCGTAATGAAGTTGAGTCGACCAGCTCGAGTGAGCTGCATACTGCGCGCGCAGCGCCTCGCGCACCGCCAGGCTCACCGAGTCCTGCCGGCCTGCGTCCGAGCGCACCTTGCGGCGCAGCACCCCGACCGGATCGCGGTTCTCCCGGCGGGCTTGCCGCAGCCAGCGCTCGATCGTGGAGAGGCCAAATCGCACCGGCTTGCCGCTCACCGGATGGCGCCAAGTGCGCGCCGCGAGCGCCTTGAGCTCGCGCTGCAATTCGCCACGCTTGGGCGGCGCGGCGAGCATTTGGCCGACCACGGAGAAGCGCAACCTCGCCCACCGCTCGTGGACGGTAGGATCTTTCGGCTTGCCCATCCCGGTATTCCCCGTCTGCTTCGGATGGGCGCACCGTAATGGGCACCGACACCGCCCGCGACGGGCATCCTCTGCGGGCGAGCACCGCCCCGTTATGCAGCGTGCACGGCAGGGCCCCCGGTACAGATCGGAGATAGCCAGCGCAACAGCGATAACAGCCGCTCGGCACAGGTGCCGGCAAAGCGCTCCAGGAGCGAGGCGGGCAATTCCTGCACGGCCACCGGCGGGATGAGTGTCCCGGCGGCCCCACGCCAGAAGCGGCTCTCGGGCAGCAGCTCG
>JAJZZR010000452.1 GCA_021797465.1 Pseudomonadota bacterium
GACGACCACCGAGCCGCCAAGGCCGTGGCCGGGCGGATGACTAGGACGGTGACCGGGGTGATGGCCAGGTCGACGGCGCCACCATGGCGACCACTGCGGCGGCGACCCGGCCGGGGCACCGGCAGCGCCGCCAGCAGTAGCAGCACCGGCACGAACGACGGCACGATGCCGATGAACACCGGCAGCAGCATGCCGGTCAGGCTGCGCCGCAGCTGCGCGGCCGCGCCCCATCCTCAGAATCCGACGGTTCATGACCACCGTCCACAAGAGGAGCGCCCAGGTTACGAGCTACGTAATCAGCTCGAACTCAAGCTCAAATCTGGAGGCATGTGGTCGCGCTCTGAAGAGCGGGCCTTTCAGTGAGCGATCATGGCATGCCCGGGCGATACTCTCGATCTCGTCGCCGTCGCCGACACACACAATGAGGCCGTCGCGGTCGGCCTGAAAGCCCTTTCGCACGCATTGATCAGTGAGCGATCCTCGGCAAACAGAAGTCAGTCAAAGGACGCGTTGCGGCGGACGGTCACGCCGTAAGCTTGCTGCTTCGCGAATCGAGGAATTTCTCTGTGCGGCACATCGAGAACTTCTGTCGGGCCCTGACCGGGAAGACCGCACGACGGGTTTTAGCAGCGAATCGCCAAGGACACGATAAAAGCGGAAGTGGATAATCCAAGCAACTCCGGTAACATTATCCTGCGGGACAATCGAGTACCATTCTTCGGTGAGGAAACACGCCGAAAGAAATAGTTGACACCAACCCGCGTGGAATACGTCACCGAACTTATGGGCTAGAGCACGGAGTCGCGTGATGGGCGCGCAAATTGATTGCGGAAAGTCATGAGTGGGAAGAGGGCGCGACAGCTTGCTGCGGTGGCCATTGTTCTGGCTGTGCACGTCGTGCTGCTCCGGCTGCTTCTGCGCGGAGTGATGCCGGCGGCACAGAAGTCATCCGAACGGCCTCTGCTTGTGACCATCCTTGTTGCGGCACCACGCCTAGAGACAGTGCGTCGGAATGTGCGGCGGGAAATACCGCAGACACCGAAGTCTCGGCGAAAACGCCGAGTCCCGAGGGCGCAGATCGCGGGCCCGATCTCCGTGCCGCACTCCTCTAGGAGCCCTCTCGGCGCATCGATTAACTGGCACAAGGCGATGCGCGTCGAAGTGCGGTCTTTCGAGGCCGGCGCCCACGGGCCGACTAAGGTGCGCTTTGGGTTCCCCAGGATGCGAGCAAGTGCGCCGCGAGCTTACCGGTTTGATTGGGACGAGGCGCGCCTACATCCCATAGTGATCGAACCGGGCGGAATTATCATTCATTTCGGCGATAACTGCACGGTCAATCTGGTGTTTCCAATTCCGGTTTGTCACTTCGACGCGAAGGCCAACGGCAATCTGTTCAAGAACATGCGTCATCCCGAGGAGTAGGACGCAGGCGCGACTTCGTGGCGTCGTCGTCGGGGTTGTGCCACCTCGGAGTTTCCTCGGTCGTTGTATTGCTCCGCGTCACAAACGAACCCGGAACCGTCGCGGCACGGAGAGACGAGGCATATGTTGCGCAAGATGGGAGTGTGTAGAGTTGCTCGTCCGGTCTGTCAGGTATGGGCGTTTGACGGAGCTTGGGCGGCGGAAACAAATCCCGTGTCGTCGTGGACGCTCCCGACTCTACGGTGGCGCGTGACGGCCGGCGCGCCCCGCGTGCCGGTCGGAGCCTTTCTCGCGGCATCGCGCGATGAGCATTTCGATCGCCTGCTCGCCGTACTGTCTCCCGACATCGTGCTCCAAGCTGATCAGTTGGCGGTGAGTGACGCCACAGTCCGGCGGCGGCACGTTGCTTTCGATCTGGCCCGCACTCTCTCCGCCACTGGCCTTCCTGGAGCCCTGTCGGCGGGGCTCCCGGAAGGCCAGCGGAGCAGGGAAGCGTGGACGAACCCTCTGGTTCGACAAAATCGCCTGAAGCGATTTTGAACGCGGCGAAGCCGCGGCCCCGTAGGGGCGAGGCCCAGGAAGGGCCGAGTAACCCCTCTCTTCTCTCCGCCAGAGTCACGCACTTGCCTCGACTCAATCAACAGCAGCCCATTCGCGCGTACAAAAATCGAGGCGAAATGTGCTGTTGGTTGCGCCCAAGCCTTCCCGGTCCGGACGCGAAGACTGCTGGCATTCCGCTGCCCTGTGATCCTTGTGAACGGTGGTCAGGAACCGCCTGATTCTGGGGTTGAGGCGCGGTTCTGGGCTGACCATGTGAGTTCCGGGACTGTCGGGCCGCATCCGTCGTCTTGTTCCGACTACGACTTTCTACGTCGTTCTTTTGGGCGTCGCCGCGGGAGCGGCGGCGCAGTCTGACCGGCCGTCCGGCCGGGCAGAGATCTACCCGCTGAGAGTTGATGGCTGGGAGTGCGGACACCTGGCGCCGGATGCGGCTTTATCCGTTTCGGCTATGCTGAAGGTGTGAGACGCGCATAGACGAAGGCCCGGGCGTTTTGATTGGCGTCAGACCCCGGGCCCTCGGTGCGCAGCGCCGTCGGAGGCAGCTTTGCCAGCCCTTTATGCCTCCTCGCCGCGGCGCTGTCCAGTGCCGTCGGGGAGGGGGTCTTGGGGCTGCTCGAGGAGCCGGCGACCTACCGGCTTTATCACTGCTGTCGCTGCGGGATGCAGGTATGCATCTGCGCGCAATGTGATTGCGGGAACCTGTACTGCCCGGGAGATTGCCCGCAACAGGCACGCCGGGAGTCTGTGCGCCGCGCCGGTGTCCGCTACCAGCGCACCCTGCGTGGAGCGCGCCGCCATGCTGAACGACAACGGCGCTACCGGGAGCGGCGAAAGCACGAGGTGACGCATCACGGCTTTTCCCTCGTCACGAGCAGGTGCAGCGTATTGCGGCACCTGGGCAGCGCGAGCGAGCCGATCGATGTTGACCGCAAAGAGCCTTCCCGTACTCCCACCCGTCTCCTGCCGACGCGCTGTGCGTTCTGTGGGCGGCCGTTGCCGCCCTTTGCCCGGCTTCACCCCTGGCGCTGGAGCGGGTGAGTCCTATCCTGACCGACACTTGCGGGTGCGGCGATGATCTCGCGCGAGCTCGAGGCCGAGATCCTGCGTCTGTACCATGCCGAGCACTGGCGCATCGGCACGCTTGCCCGCCAGCTCAACATCCATCACGACACCGTGCGCCGCGTGTTGACGCAGGCGGGCATCCCGGCGGCAGCACAGTCCACACGGGGCTCGATGGCGGACCCCTTCGTGCCGTTCATCCAGGACACGCTCGCCCATTACCCGAGCTTACGGGCCTCGCGGCTGTACGACATGGTGCGCGAGCGCGGCTATCCGGGTCGTCCCGATCACTTCCGCGCGATCGTCGCCCGGTACCGACCGCGGCCGGCCGCGGAGGCGTATCTGCGGCTGCGCACTTTGCCGGGAGACCAGAGTCAATGCGACTGGGCGCACTTCGGCCGCTTCGCCGTGGGTAAGGCGTTGCGGCCCCTGATGGCCTTCGTGATGGTGCTGTCGTACTCACGCTATCTGTTCCTGCGCTTCTACCAGGGCGCTGCGATGAGCGCCTTCCTCGATGGCCATGTGCGCGCCTTCAGCGCCTTCGGCGCCGTTCCTCGTACCGTCCTGTATGACAACTTACGCTCCGCGGTGCTCGAGCGGGTGCACCTCGAGCATGCCCCCGATGCGATCCGCTTCCACCCAACACTGCTCGAGCTCTCGGCTTGGTATCGGTTCGCACCGCGCCCGGTGGCCGTGGCGCGCGGGAACGAGAAGGGGCGCGTCGAGCGCGCCATCCGCTTTGTTCGGGAACGCTTCTTCGCCGCGCGACGCTTCGCCGATCTCGAGGATCTGAACGCCCAGGCGCTCGCCTGG
>JAJZZR010000552.1 GCA_021797465.1 Pseudomonadota bacterium
CTCCGGCGCCAGACGTCCCGGACGGATATCCGCTCGACGCTCCTCACTCATCGCACTCTCCGCCATCTTCGATACACGTTCCAAGCATGCCCACTTTTGACCATTTGGTCAATTGCCGGCCCGCCGCGCAGACGTGCTCACGTAACACTCTCGCCACGGCATGCGCCGCACACTCGATCCGGCGGCGGCGCACGCGCTCATCAGCGCCCGCCACGGACTCCAGCCTCACGCCTCGCGCAGCGCCCCGTCGTCGCACGCCGGCGCCACCAGCCTGTTCAACCACATCCCCAACGCGTAGCTGACGCCCGCCAGACCCAACGCCACGAACCACGCGTAACGGTACAAGTGCGTGAAGAACACGCCCGTGTCCGGGAACGACCGCGGCAACGACACATGCAGAAATCCCGGCAGGCAGGGCAGAACACCGGCCAGGAAGGCCGCCAGTGCGATCGGGTTCCAGCCGCCCCAGTAGTGATAGCAGCCGCCCCGCCCCCGATACAGCGAATCCACGTCGATCTCCCGGCGGCGCACCAGGTAGTAGTCCACGATCAGGATGCCGGCCACCGCGCCGAGCAGCGCCGAGTAGCCGTCGAGCCAGGTCAGGATATAGCCGTGCGTGCTCGCCAGGATCTTCCACGGCATCATCGCCACCGCCACCACCGCCGTGACATAACCACCGGTCTTGTAGCTGATCCGCCGCGGCCACAGGGCCGAGAAGTCAAACGCCGGTCCGACCAGATTCGCCGCCAGATTGACGCTGATGGTGTCCACCAGCAGCACCAGCAACGCCACCAGCACCGCCGCTCCCGTCATGCGCCCGGCCAGGGTCACCGGGTCCCAGATCGCCTTGCCGTAGATCACCACGGTCGCCGAAGTCACGAACACCGCCAACGCCGCCAGCAGACCCATCGGCGCCGGCAGACCGATCGCCTGGCCGACGACCTGGTCGCGCTGCGTCTTGGCGAAACGGGTGAAGTCCGGGATATTCAGCGCCAGGGTGGACCAGAAACCGACCATGGCGGTGAGCGACGGCCAGAACACCGCGGCAAACTGTCCGCTGCGCGGCCCGCCCGGCGCGAACTGCGAGCGCTGGTCGACGATGGGACCGAAGCCGCCCGCCTTGTGATAGGCCCAGACCAACAGCAGGATGCAGATCACCACCTTGATCGGCGCGGTGTAGGTCTCCAGGCGGCGGATCGAGTCGATGCCGTGCACGATGAAATAGAACTGCATCAGCCAGAACGCCAGGAAACACACGATCTGCCACAAGCTGATACCGAGCACCGGCAGCCGGGATCCGCCGAGCGGGTGACCGATCACCACGCCGATCAGCGTATAGAGCATCAGCCCGCCGAACCAGCTCTGAATGCCGTACCAGCCGCAGGCCACGAGCGCGCGCAACACCGCGGGGAAGCGCCCGCCGAGCGTGCCGAACGAGCAGCGCACCAGCACCGCATACGGGATCCCGTAGCGCGCGCCTGAATGACCGATGAGCAACATCGGCACGAGCACGATCAGATTGCCGAGGGTCACGGTCATGATGGCCTGGTAGGCCGACATGCCCGAGCCGACCAGTCCCGCCGCCAGCGTGTACGCCGGCACGCACATCACCATGCCGATCCACAGCGCGGTGTAGTGATACCAGCGCCACGTGCGCCGCTCGGCCGGCGTCGGCGCCAAGTCGCGATTCCACAGCTGCGCGGCCTCGTGATTCGCGGCGCTCATACGCTGTTTTACGCTCCGGACTCGCCCGCGCCCGGACCGTCGCGCCGCGCCGCGGGTTTGTTTCGGGCGCGCGCGGCCGGAACCCGCTGAGGTCCCCGCCAAGTCGTGTCTGCGACGGTGATGAACACGCGGCGATCGATCAGAGCTTCACCAGGATTTCGTGGACGATCGGCGGCGGCGAAACCGGCCGCTCGGACAGCGTCACCGCCGCCCGCAGCCCCTGCGACGCCTGCCGCACCTGCTCGGCGGATCGCGCGTGCACCATCGCCAGCGGCTGATCCTTGCCGACACGGGCGCCGATTCCGACGACGTCGCTCAGTCCGACCGCCAGATCGAGCGTCTGGCCCGCGACCTTGCGGCCGCCACCCAACTCGACGAGCACGTTGCCGATCGCGCGCGCATCGACAGCGACGACGTAGCCATCGGTCGGCGCGAAGATGGGCTCCACGCGCGGTGCCTTCGGCAGGTAGCGCGACGAGCGCGACAGCAGATCGGCGGGTCCCCCGAGCTCGGCGATCATCCGCGCGAACCGCTCGGCGGCCTCCCCCGAGCGCACCGCCGCCTCGACCCGCTGGCGGGCCTCGGCATGGCTCTCGGTCACCTTCCCCATGACGAGCATCTCGGCAGACAGGGTGAAGACGACCTCCGCCAAGCGCGGCTCGCGTGAGTCGCCGGCGAGGAATGCCAGCGACTCGGCGATCTCCAGCGCGTTACCGACACTCCAGCCCAGCGTTTGCGACATGTCGGTAATCACGGCGTGCGTCTGCAGGCCGGCTTCGCCCGCGACGCCGATGATGCTCCGGGAGAGCGCGCGCGCATCCTCCAGGGTCTCCATGAACGCGCCCGAGCCGGTCTTGACGTCCATCACCAGCGCATCGAGGCCCGCCGCGATCTTCTTGGAAAGAATCGAGGCGGTAATGAGCGGGATGGACTCCACCGTGGCCGTCACGTCACGGATCGCATACAGCCGCCGGTCCGCGGGCGCCAACTGGTCGGTCTGGCCGATGATGGCGCAGCCGGCGCTGCCGACCACTTTGCGGAATTCCTCCACGGTCGGCATGGAGCGATAGCCGGGAACCGCATCGAGCTTGTCGAGCGTTCCGCCGGTGTGCCCCAGACCCCGTCCGGAGATCATCGGCACGAAGCAGCCGCACGCCGCGGCGATCGGGGCCAGCAGGAAGCTCACCTTGTCCCCGACCCCGCCGGTTGAATGTTTGTCGATCACCGGACCCCGGCCGCGCAGCTCGTCCCAGCGCAAGCGCACGCCGGAATTGGCCATCGCGACCGTGAGCGCGCCCGACTCGGCGAAGCTCATGGAGCGGAAGTACACGGCCATGGCGAGCGCCGCCACCTGCTCGGCCGGAATCGACGCGTCGGCCAGGCCGCGCACGAAGAACTCGATTTCCTCCTGAGTCAGCGTCGACCCATCGCGCTTCTTGCGAATGAGATTCTTGAATATCACCGGTCGATTTCCCGATTCCCCCGGCTCACATCCGGGGCGCGTGTCGTCCCTCACTCATCGTCATCGTTCGCCAGGTAATGGCTGACGGGAGCATGGTGCGCACGGGCATACCTGCGCAGATAGCGCATGGCGCGCGCGTAGCTCGCCGGTCCCTTGCTCCCGACCCATTCCTGGCGCATCTGCTCCGCGCCGGTGATTTTCAGCAGACTCGTGGGCGTGTACCAATCGCTCGCGGGCGGCAACTGTTGCGCGAGCAGCGCCTGGTGCGAACGCAGCCACGCGCGGGTCAGCGCCTGTCCGCTGGCCGCCGCCGTCCGCCGCATCAACCTCTCGTTGCTGCATTTGCCGGGATTGAAGGCAACCGGCACTTTCGACGCGATCACCGGCACCTGCGCGTCGTCCGGCTTGCGGCGCCAGATACCGCCGATCACCGCGGCGTTGGCATCCCATTGGGACATCGGCGAGAGGTGCAGCACCGCCTCGATGGTGCGGATGATGTTCACCTGGGAATATCGGGTCGTCATGTCGACGTGTCGTACCCACGGCCCCAACGCGACAGCGAACGTGCGATGCGCATCGATGTGATCGGCACCGGACTGCGCGTCATCCTCGGTCACGAAGACCACCATGTGCTTCCACTGCGGCGTCGT
>JAJZZR010000462.1 GCA_021797465.1 Pseudomonadota bacterium
CACTGCTCTCCTCCTGGAGGAGAAAACGGTAGATCAGGCCGCCCGCAGCACCCCCGAGCAGCGGTACCACCCAGAACAGCCACAACTGGTGCACGGCCCAGCCGGCCTGGAACAGGGCGACACCGGTGCTGCGCGCCGGATTGACCGAGGTGTTGTCGACCGGAATGCTGATCAGGTGAATGAGGGTCAGGGTCAGACCGATGGCCAGCCCCGCAAAGCCGGCCGGCGCGCGCCGGTCGGTGGCGCCGTGGATGACGAACACGAACATTGCCGTCAGCACGAACTCCGAGATCATCACCGCAAGCATGGAGTACCCGCCGGGCGAGTGTGCGCCGTAGCCGTTCGAGGCGAATCCGCTCGCCGAGGCGTTGAAGCCGGGCTTGCCCGTCGCAATGGCATAGAGCACGGCGGCCGCAACGATCGAACCGAGCACCTGCACCATGATGTACGGGATGACTCCTCGGGCGCCGAACCGTCCGCCGAGGTACAGGCCCACCGTCACGGCAGGGTTGAAGTGTCCGCCCGAGATGTGCCCCACGGCGTACCACATCGTGAGTACCGTGAGGCCGAAAGCGAACGCCACGCCGATGAAGCCGATACCGAGATGCGGATAGGCCGCAGCGAGCACGGCGCTGCCGCAACCGCCGAGCACCAGCCAGAATGTCCCAAAGAACTCTGCCGCCAAACGCTTATACATGGTGATTCCCCTTAAAGTGCCACGCATGCTGATGGTTCTTCTTGACGGCCGTTCCCTTGGCCGCAGGCACAACTCCACGCGCTGTAGTGTAGCACAAGCGCAAACCCTTACGTCGTAGCCTCAGCCTCGCGCCTGCGCGAGTCCGTTACCTTACTTCCAGCCCCGATAAGGGGACTTTGAGCCAGCCGGGGCCGGCATGACTCCTACCCCGATCCGCAGTCCGAGCACTCACGCACACTCTGCGGGCCCGCGCCAGCGCCGAACGGGACGCCGCTGATACACTGCGTCGGGAACTGCGCACCGGGGACCGCACGTGACGTTGAGCGGGGATGACGTGTTGAGGGCCGGCGAGCCTGAGGAGGGTACGCCGGCCGGGCAGATCCGGCAGCTGCAGTTTGAACGGCTGCGCTGGTCTGTGCGTCATGCCTGGCAGAACGTCCCGCACTACCAACGCAGCTTCGCCGCCCAGGGGGTGCATCCGGATGATCTGCGGACGCTCGAGGACCTCGCCCGCTTTCCGTTCCTGAGCAAACAGGATTTCCGCGCCAATTACCCATTCGGTCTGTTCGCGGTGCCGCGCCGCAGAATCGCCCGCATCCACACCTCGAGCGGCACCACGGGCAAGTCGACTGTTGTGGGCTACACCAGCGGGGATCTGGCGATCTGGGGCGAGCTGATGAGCCGCTGCATACGCGCCGCCGGGGCGCGCACCGGCGACATCGTGCACATCGCCTACGATTACGGCTTGGTCACCGGCGGTCTCGGCGCGCATCTCGGTGCCGAGCGGCTCGGCTGCACCGTCATCCCGGTCTCGAGCGGGCGCAGCGACTGGCAGGTGCAGCTGATCCAGGATCTCCGCCCCGACATCCTGATGGCCACGCCCTCCTACGCACTGGCCCTCGCCGAGTCGTTTGCCCGCGCGGGCATCGACGGCCGCGCCTGCTCGCTGCGCATCGGGATCTTCGGCGCCGAGCCCTGGACCGAGCAGCGCCGCACGCTCATCGAGTCGAGCCTGGGCCTCGAGGCCCTCGACCTGTATGGCATCGCGGAGGTGATGGGCCCCGGGGTCGCCTGCGAGCAGCTCGGCCGTCGAGAGAGTCTCGTGCTGTGGGAAGATCACTTCTACCCCGAGGTGATCGATCCGCACACCGGCGCGGTGCTGCCCGACGGCGAGGAAGGCGAGCTCGTCCTCACCTCGCTGACCAAGGAGGCCCTGCCGGTCATCCGCTTCCGCACCCGCGATCTGACTCGGCTGCTGCCTGCGTGCGAAGGTCCGCTGCGGCGCATCGCCCGGATCCGCGCCCGCACCGACGACATGCTGATCATTCATGGCGTCAACGTATTCCCGTCGCAGATCGAAGCCGTAATTGCGCGTTTCGGCGGCCTCTCACCCCAGTACAACCTCGAGCTCGCCGGCGATGGTCCACTCGATGGGCTCACGGTGCACATCGAGGTGCTCGACGCCGCATTTGCAAGCGCGGCGCAGCGGCGCGCGGTCGCGCAGGAGCTGACGCGCCGGATCAAGACGAACATCGGGGTCGCCGTAACGGTCGTGGCGCACCCGCCCGGCACGCTGAAGCGCGCGGCCGATACGGCCGCGCAGGCGCGCTGAGACCTTCGCCCGGTTCAGCGCTTCTTCGGAACGTACAAATCCGTCAGCGTGCCTTCGTAAGCCTCCGCCGCCGCGCCCACGGTCTCCGAGAGCGTCGGGTGCGGATGGATCGTCAAACCAATGTCGGCCGCGTCGCATCCGGTTTCGATCGCCAGCGCCACTTCACTGATCAACTCACCGGCGTTGGTGCCGACGATACCGCCGCCGAGCACCCGGTGAGTCTGCGGCTCGAACAGCAGCTTGGTCATTCCTTCATCGCGTCCGAGTGAGAGCGAGCGGCCGCTCGCCGCCCAGGGGAACACGCCCTTCTCGACCGCGATGCCCCGGGCCTTGGCCTCGAGCTCCGTCAGGCCCACCCAGGCGACCTCCGGATCGGTGTAGGCCACCGAGGGGATGACCCGGGCGTCGAACGCCCGCTTGTGACCTGCGGCCACCTCGGCGGCGACCTTCGCTTCGTGCGTCGCCTTGTGCGCCAGCATCGGCGGTCCGACGATGTCGCCGATCGCGAAGATATGCGGCACGTTGGTGCGCATCTGCTTGTCCACGGGTATGAAGCCGCGCTCCGCAACGTTCACGCCGGCGGCCTCGGCACCGATGCGCCGGCCGTTCGGCGAGCGGCCGACGGCCACCAACACGCGATCGTAGGTCGTCGGCGGCGGCGCCTTCTCGCCTTCGAAGCTCACCCGCAGGCCCGCCTCGAGCGCCTCGACACGCGCCACCTTCGTGTTCAGCAGTATCTGCGCGTAGCGCGCGCGAACCCGCCGCTCGAGCGGCCGCACCAGATCCGGATCGCATCCCGGCATCAGTTGCCCCGTCAGCTCGACCACGCTGACCGGCGTGCCGAGCGCCGCGTACACACAGGCCATCTCCAGGCCGATGATGCCGCCGCCGACGACCAACATCGGGCCGGTGAACGGCTCGATCTCGAGCGCGCCGCTGGAGTCGATCACCCGCGGGTCATCGGGCAGGCCCGGCAGCCGGACGGCCTCGGACCCGGCAGCGATGATGCATTGTTCGAAGCGGATGCGCTCGGTGCCCTCGGTCCCGGTCACTTCGACGACGTTGGGACCGACGAATCGGCCGACGCCCCGCACGACATCGACCTTGCGCTGCTTGGCCAGCAGGGTCAGGCCGCCGGTGAGCTTGCCCACCACCGAGTTTTTCCACCCGCGAAGCTTCGCCCGGTCGATCGTCGGCTTCCCGAAGGTGATGCCGTGCGTCGCCATCTCCTGCGCTTCCTCGATCACCTTCGCGGCATGCAGCAGCGCCTTGGACGGGATACAGCCCACGTTCAGACAGACTCCGCCGAGCGTGGTGGAGCGCTCGACCAGAATCACGCGCACCCCAAGATCCGCCGCCCGGAAGGCCGCGGTGTAGCCGCCCGGTCCCGATCCCAGCACGAGAAGCTGGGTGGAGCGATCGAAGCCGGTGTCCGAGGCGGAGCCGGACGGCGCGGACGTCTTTGGCGCCGGCGCGGATTGCGCTGCGGGTTCGCCCGCCGCCGCGGCGGCCGCGCGCGGAGGCGAAGTCGCGGGCTTTCCCGCGGGCGCATCGCCGGCTGCCGCCTGGGCGGCGCCTCCCTCGACGTCCACGCGCGCAATCAGCGAGCCCTTGGAAACCTTGTCGCCCGCTTTGACCATCACCTCGGCGAGGACGCCCGCGGCCGTGGCCGGCACGTCCATTGACGCCTTGTCCGTCTCCAGCGTCAGCAGCGGAGAGTCGACTTCGACCCGGTCCCCGGCCTTGACCAGCACTTCGACCACAGCCACATCACCGAAATTGCCGAGGTCCGGCACCACCAGATCGACGCGGCTCACGGCACCGCCTCGACCAGCGCCTGCGCATCGGCCAGAGTCCCGGCCAGGAACGTGGTGAAGCGCGCCGCGGCCGCGCCGTCGATGACCCGATGGTCATAAGAGAGCGACAGCGGCAGCATCAGACGCGGCACGAACTGACCGTCTCGGTACAGCGGCTTGTAGGAAGAGCGCGACACGCCGAGGATAGCGACCTCCGGCGCATTGATGATGGGGGTGAACGCGGTGCCGCCGATGCCCCCGAGACTGGAGATGGTGAAGGAGCCGCCCTGCATCTGTGCCGCCGTGAGCTTGCCGGCGCGCGCCGCGCCCGAGAGCTCCCCGAGCTGACGCGCCACCTCGTAGACGTCCTGCCGGTCGGCGTCGCGCAGCACCGGCACCATCAGGCCATTGGGCGTGTCGGCGGCGAAACCGATGTGAACATACTTCTTGAGGACGAGATTCGCCCCCGTGGCATCGAGCGAGGCATTGAACGTCGGGAACGCCTGCAGCGCCTTGACGCACGCCCGCACAATGAACGCCAGAGGTGTCAGCTTGATACCGCGCTCGAGCGCGCCGTCCTTGAGCTTCATCCGCAACGTCTCGAGGTCGGTGATGTCCGCCTCGTCAAATTGCGTGACGTGCGGTACGTTGACCCAACTGGCGTGCAGGCGGGGCCCGGAGATGCGCTGAATCCGCGTGAGCGGCTGCGACTCGACCGGCCCGAAAGCGGCGAAATCGACCACCGGCACCGCCGGCAGGGCGCCGCCACCGCCCGGCGCCGCGAGCGCGCCCTTTACGAACGCCTTCACGTCGTCGTGCGTGATGCGGCCCTTCATCCCGCTGCCGGTCACGCCTGTCAGATCCACGCCGAGTTCGCGGGCGAATTTGCGCACGCTGGGGCCGGCATGGGCGCGAGAGAAGCCCGGCTCGTCGATCAGCGGCGACGGCGGGCTCGGCGCTTGCGCCGCGGGCGCCGGTTGCGGCGGCGCAGCGGGGGCGGGCGCCGTTGAGGCCGCGGGCACGTCCTTGCCGGAACGCTGCCCGGCCCCGCTGTCCTGGCCGGCTTGGGTGCCGCCGTGCGGCGCAGCCGCCGGCGCGGATGGAGGCGCTGCCTGCGCTGCCGCGGCGCCGCTGCTGCGGACGGTCGCCACGAGATCGCCCGCCGAGACCGTCCCGCCCTTAGCAATGTGCAGCTTCTCGACCACCCCCGCGGCGGTCGAGGGCACATCCATGGTCGCCTTCTCCGTCTCCAGCGTCACCAGCGGCGCCTCGGCTTCGATGCGCTCACCCACTTTGACGAGCACGTCGATGACGGCGACGTCCTTGAAATTGCCCATGTCGGGCACGCGTACTTCTACGAGGCTCTCTGCGGCGCTCATCGCGTTTTCGCCTTGCGCTTTCAGACTTTCCAGGGAACGGGCTTCTCGGCGCTCAGTCCGAGCTTGTCCATCGCGGCGCTCACCACCTTCGGCTCGATCTTGCCCTCATCGGCCAGCGCCTTGAGCGTCGCCACCGTGATGTAGTTGCGGTCGACTTCGAAGTGCCGGCGCAGCGCGGCGCGCGAGTCGGAGCGCCCGTACCCGTCGGTGCCGAGCGTCACGTAGCGCCCCGGCACCCATTCGCGAATCTGATCGGCGACGGCGCGCATGTAATCGGTCGCGGCGATGCACGGACCCTTCACCTCGGCGAAGCACTCGCGCACGTAGGGCACGCGGGGCGGCTTGCCCGCGTGCAGCATGTTCCAGCGCTCGCACTCGAGCGCCTCGCGGCGCAGCTCGCTGAAGCTGGTGACCGAGAACACCTCGGCGCGCACGCCGTAATCGGCCTCGAGCAGCGCCGCCGCGGCGAGACACTCGCGCAGAATGGTGCCGGAGCCGAGCAGCGTCGCGCGCAGCTTCCCACCACCCTTGCCGGCCGCGAGTACCCGGTAGGCGCCCTTGAGGATGCCCGCCTCGGCCCCCTTCGGCAGCGCCGGCTGCGGGTAGTTCTCGTTCATCGTGGTGATGTAGTAGAAAATCCCTTCCTGATCCACATACATGCGCCGCATGCCGTCCTGGATGATCACCGCCAGCTCGTAGCCGAAGGCCGGATCGTAGGCGACGCAATTCGGAACGGTGGTGGCCACCAGCTGGCTGTGGCCGTCCTGGTGCTGCAGGCCCTCGCCGGCGAGCGTCGTGCGCCCGGCGGTGGCGCCGACGAGAAAGCCGCGCACCTGCTGATCGCCGGCCGCCCAGATGAAATCCCCGACCCTCTGGAAGCCGAACATCGAGTAGAAGACGTAGAACGGCACCATGTTGATGCCGTGGTTGCTGTAGGCGGTGCCGGCGGCGATCCACGAACACAGCGCGCCGGCCTCGTTGATGCCCTCCTCGATGATCTGACCCTTCTTGTCCTCGCGGTAGGACATGAGCGTGTCGGCATCCTGCGGCGTATACAGCTGGCCGACCGAGGAATATATGCCCACTTGCCGGAACAGGCCCTCCATCCCGAAGGTGCGTGCCTCATCGGGCACGATCGGCACGATGTTCTTGCCGATGCTCTTGTCCTTCAGCAGCGCGGTCAGGATGCGCACGAACGCCATCGTGGTCGAGATCTCGCGCTCGCCGGTTCCCTCGAGCACCGCCGAGAAGGTCTCCAGCTGCGGCACCGCCAGCGGCGGCGCCGCGCGTCGGCGCGCCGGGAGATGTCCGCCCAGGCGCGCGCGCCGCTCGCGCAGATAGCCGGCCTCGGCCGAGTTCTCCGGCGGCTGGCGAAACGGCAGCCGCTCGATCTCCTCGTCCGAAACCGGAATGTGGAAGCGGTCGCGGAAGGCGCGCAGATCCTCCACGGAGAGCTTCTTCTGCTGATGCGCGACCATCTGGCCTTCGCCGCCTTTGCCGAGTCCGAAGCCCTTGACCGTCTTGGCCAGAATGACCGTGGGCTGCCCCTGGTGCGCGTGCGCCGCCGCGTAGGCGGCGTACACCTTGCGCGCATCGTGTCCGCCGCGGTTGAGCCGCCAGATCTCCTCGTCGGACATGTTGGCCACCATGGCGCGCAGCTCCGGATACTTTCCGAAGAAGTGCTCGCGGGTATAGGCGCCGCCCTTGGCCTTGAAATTCTGATACTCGCCGTCGACGCACTCTTCCATCAGCCGCCGCAGCACACCCTGGGTGTCGCGCGCGAGCAGCGGATCCCAGCGCGAGCCCCACAGCACCTTGATGACATTCCAACCGGCGCCGAGGAAAGCGGCCTCGAGCTCCTGGATGATCTTGCCGTTGCCGCGCACCGGTCCGTCGAGCCGCTGGAGGTTGCAGTTGATGACGAACACCAGGTTGTCCAGGCCCTCGCGCACCGGCATGGTGAGCGCGCCCATCGACTCCGGCTCGTCCATCTCGCCGTCGCCGAGGAACGCCCAGACCTTGCGATCCGAAGGCGCGGCCAATCCGCGATGCTCCAGGTAGCGGATGAAGCGGGCCTGAAAAATCGCCTGCATCGGCCCGAGACCCATCGAGACCGTCGGGAACTGCCAGAAATCCGGCATCAGCCACGGATGCGGATACGACGAGAGCCCTTCGCCGGGACCACCGGCTTCCTGGCGGAAATGCTGCAGCTGACTTTCGCTCAGACGCCCCTCGAGATAGGCGCGCGCGTAGATCCCGGGCGAGGAGTGCCCCTGGAAGAACACCAGATCGCCGGGATGCTCGCTCGAGGCCGCGCGCCAGAAATGATTGAAGCCGACCTCGTAGAGCGTCGCCGAGGAGGCGTAACTGGCCAGGTGCCCACCGTATTCGGAGGATTTGCGATTCGCCGCGACCACCATCGCGAGCGCGTTCCAGCGAATGTAGGCTTCGATGCGCTTCTCGAGCTCGCGGTTTCCGGGATACGCCGGCTCGCGCCCCGGCGGGATGCTGTTGACGTAGGCGGTATTGGCCTTGAACGGCAGGTACGCGCCGCCGCGGCGCGCGTGGTCGATCAGCCGCTCGAGCAGGAAGTGCGCGCGCAGCGGCCCCTCGGTCTTGAGCACCGAGTCGATCGACTCGAGCCACTCGCGGGTTTCAACCGGATCGATGTCTGAAAGTTTTGGCGGTTCGGTCATGCGATCTCACACGTCGTCTCGCGTCATCCGGTCCGCGAGACTCAAGGGTCGATTGATTCGACATCCGCCGCTTCAGCCCGGTGGCGCAGCCTCGGACCTTACGGCCCACATGCCCGGTGCGAAACCCCGTTGCCGAATGGAGTAGGATGCGCCGCCAGCGTCACCTGCGAGCGAAAGCCGTCCGTCAATGAGCCGCGCAATAATCCGGGTTTCATCCCCCACGGTCAAGCAACGGTCGGGCGGAACCGGGCGCGCGCGGCCGCCTGTTGCACCGCTTGCGGCGCTCGCGCGCCCTGAAATCGTGCGCGCGCGCACATTCGGCGAGGTCGACGCCCTACTTGTGGTGATGCCGGAGTCTGCCGGAAGAGAGACCGTGGACTGCTTGCCCGAGCGCCAGCGCTGGCGCGCCCTGCTCGCGCGAGCGCGGCCGCGGGCCGGCACGGTGCGTACCACCACCCTTGCCAACCGGCGCCAGACGTTGGCGGTGCTCGGCTTCCTCGCCGATGACGCATCCGTGTTCGAGCAATTGCGCCTCGCCGGTCGCATGTTCAAGGAAAGCGCGGCGCGGGCGCCGCAGAGCGCGGGACTGGCCGCGCTCGCAGCGCCGGCGAAGACAGCGACTTGGCTCGAGGCCCTGCTCGCCGCGGCGCTCGCGGAGGCGTTCGAGCTGCCGGCTTTCAAGAGCGGCGCGCCGGCCGCCGCGCCCCTGCGGCGCATCGTGCTTCCGGCCGATACGCCGCTCGATACGCGCTACGCGGCGGCGAGCGGCGCCGCCACCAACCTCGCGCGCTGGTTGAGCGCGCTGCCGCCTAACATACTCGACTCGAGCGGCTATCGCTCGGTGATCGCGCGGCTCGCGCGCCGCCACGGACTGACCCTGCGGTGGCTCGGCGAGCCGGCGCTGCGGCGGCTCGACGCACACGCATTCCTCGCCGTGTCGGCCGGCAACGCGCATCGGGACGCGGGCATCGCGCACCTGCGGTACCGGCCGAGCCGCCGGCGCGCGGCGGCGGCTCCGGACCTGGCGCTGATCGGCAAGGGCATCGTATTCGACACCGGCGGAGTCAACCTCAAACCGCACCGCTCCATGCTCCAGATGCACACCGACATGGGCGGCAGCGCCGTGGCGCTGGCCACACTGGTCGCGCTCGCCGAATTGCGCGCGCCGATCGCCGCCGATGCATGGCTCGCGGTCAGCGAGAATCACATCGGTCCGAGCGCCTACCGGCCCCAGGAAGTGGTGCGGGCGGCCAACGGCGTCACCATTCAGGTGATGCACACCGACGCCGAGGGACGCATGGCGCTCGCCGACACGCTCGCGCTGGCGGCCCGCACCCGCCCGCGGCTGATGATCGACTTCGCGACGCTCACCGGCGCGTGCGTGTATGCGCTCACCGAGCGAATGAGCGGTATATTCACCAACCGCCCCGCCCTGACCGAGTCTATGGTCGCGGCCGGCCGCGCCAGCGGCGAGCGGGTCTGGCCGTTTCCGTTCGACGCCGATTACGACACCGACCTCGAGAGCAAGGTCGCCGACGTCCTGCAATGCGCCGTCGAAGGCAAGGGTGATCACATCCTGGCGGCGCGCTTCCTCGGCCGGTTCGTACCGGCGGAGATTCCCTGGGCGCATGTGGATCTGTCCTCGGCGACGCGCGCAGGCGGGCTCGGGCACATCAACACCGAAATCACCGGCTTCGGCGTGCGCTTCGCACTCGAGCTGCTGCTGCGGCAGAATGTGCTGCAGTCCCTCCAGAAGCGCCCATCATGACCCCTCTTTCCCTCACGGTGCGCGAGCCCGATGATTTCCATCTGCACGTGCGCGACGGGCGCTCGATGCAAGCCGTCGTTCCCTTCAGCGCCGCGCGCTTCGCGCGCGCGCTCATCATGCCGAACCTGCGCCCGCCGGTGTGCACCACCGGGCAGGCGCGGGAGTACCGCGGGCGCATCCTCGCGGTGGTGCCCGCCGGAACGTATTTCAATCCGCTGATGAGCCTGTACCTGACCGACCGGACGCCGCCCGAGGAGGTCGATCGGGCCCGCGCGAGCGGGTTCGTGCTGGGCTTCAAGCTCTATCCTGCCGGCGCGACCACTCACTCGGATGCCGGCGTCACGGAGATCAGCCGCGTGTACGCGGTCCTGGAACGTATGCAGGAGGCGGGGCTGACGCTGCAGGTGCACGGTGAGGTCACCGATCCGGATGTCGACATCTTCGATCGGGAGGCCCGCTTCATCGAGGCGGTGCTCGCGCCGCTAGCCGAGCGCTTTACCGGCCTGCGGATCGTCTTCGAGCACATCACGACCCGCGCGGCCGTCGAGTTCGTGCTGGGCGCGCGCCCGGGGATCGCAGCCACGGTAACGCCCCAGCACCTGCTGATGAACCGCAATGCGCTGTTCGCCGGCGGCATCCGTCCGCACCACTACTGCCTGCCCGTGCTGAAGTCCGAGACTCACCGCCAGGCACTGTGTGACGCGGTGCGGGCAGGCAGCTCTCGGCTGTTCCTCGGGACGGACAGCGCCCCGCACGCCCGCGCCGCCAAGGAGAGCGCCTGCGGCTGCGCCGGGATCTTCTCCGCCCACGGCGCGCTCGAGCTGTATGCCGAGGCGTTCGAGGCGATCGGCGCCCTGGAGCGGCTCGAGGGTTTCGCCGCCGAGCACGGCGCCGATTTCTACGGTCTCCCCCGCAACACCGGACGCGTCAGGCTGGTCAAGGCGCCGTGGATCGTTCCGGCCGCCTATCCGTTCGGGGACGATGAATTGATTCCGCTGCGCGCCGGGGAACGCATCGGCTGGCGACTGGAGCGACTGGAATGAGCGAGCAGCCCGAGTCACCGCCCGCGGCGCCGGGGCTGGCGATGGCGAACCGTTTCCGCGGCTTTCTGCCGATCGTCGTCGATGTGGAGACCGGTGGCTTCAATGCCGCCACCGATGCGCTGCTCGAGATCGCCGCGGTGCTGATCGATCTCGACGAACAGGGCGTGCTGCGGCGCGGGGCAACCCATTGCTATCACGTCAAACCGTTCGAGGGTTCGCACATTGAGCCGGCGGCATTGCAGATCAACGGCATCGACCCGTATCACCCCCTGCGCCCGGCCCTGCCCGAGCACGACGCGCTGCAGCGCGTCTTTCGGGAAATCCGCCATGCGATCAAGAATTACGGCTGCCGGCGCGCCATCCTGGTCGGGCACAACGCCGCGTTCGACCTCGGTTTTGTCAATGCGGCGGTCAGGCGCACGGACATCAAGCGCAATCCCTTCCATCCCTTCTCGTGTTTCGACACCGCCACGCTCGCGGGCGCCGCGCTCGGCCAGACAGTGCTCGCGCGGGCCGTCCAGGTGGCCGGGCTCGACTGGGATCGCAGCAACGCGCACTCGGCGCGCTACGACGCCGAACGCACCGCGGACCTGTTCTGCCTGGTCTGCAACCGCCTGCGCGCGAGCTTCACCGAAGCGCAGGCACGCGCCGAGATGCTCGGCTGGGTGAGCGCGGCGACCGCTGGCGAGGACACTTGAACGTGTCCTCGGCCGTTTCCCGGCGCGGCGCGTCTCAGGCCGTCGCGCCGTGCGCGCCGGCGCTTTCCAACACCTTCTGCAGCTCGCCGCTGTCGTACATCTCGAGCACGATGTCGCACCCGCCGAGCAGCTCGCCGTTGACATACAACTGCGGATACGTCGGCCAGTTCGAATAGCGCTTGAGCTCCTCGCGCAGCTCGGGGTCCTCGAAGATATTGACCGCCTTGAACGGCACCCCGAGCGCGCGCAGCACCGCCACCGTGCGCGCCGAGAAGCCGCATTGCGGAAAATCCGGCGTACCCTTCATGAACAGCACCACCGGCTGCGCGCCGATCTCGCTCTTGATTTTCTCGACAACGTCCATCGCTATCACCTCGTCAGGGACCGTCTGCGCCGTCCTAGGACGGCGACCACTTGCCATTGCTCGGCTGCGCTCATCGCGCTCCAGCCGGCGATCTCCGCCAGCGTCCGCAGGCAGCCCGCGCAGTATCCTCGCTCATCGAGCGAGCAGACCTTGACGCAGGGAGAAAGAGGACGGGGCGCCGGCGCGAGAACCTGTGACATCCAGCCCCATTATGAGGCCAGTTCGACCAGGTTCAAATCCCACCCATGGTAGCCTGCCCCGATGAACGACCGAACCGTCACCGCCGCCGCCCCGCTTCCCCCTGCGCAGTTCACGGAACAGGTCGCGGCGGCATTGCGCGAGGACATCGGTCCGGGCGATCTGACCGCGGCGCTCGTGCCGCCGCGCCAGCGTGTCCGCGGCCAGATCGTCACACGGGAAGCGGCGGTTCTGTGCGGACGCCCCTGGGCCGAGGCGTGCTTCCGGCAGATGGACCCGCAGGTCCGCCTCGACTGGCGGGCCGGCGACGGGGCGCACCTCGCCCCGGGACAGGCTCTCTGCGACATCGAGGGTCACGCCCGCGCCATCCTCACCGCCGAGCGTACCGCCCTCAACTTTCTTCAGCTGCTCTCGGCCACGGCCACCGCCGCCAGCCGGTTCGTCGCGGCCGTGGCCGGCACCGGCTGCACCGTGCTCGATACGCGCAAGACGCTGCCCGGACTGCGCAGCGCGCAGAAATACGCGGTACGCTGCGGCGGAGCCCTCAACCATCGGATGGGCCTGTACGACATGGTCCTGATCAAGGAGAACCACATTCTCGCCGCCGGCTCGATTGCCGCTGCGGTCGATGCGGCCCGGGCGCTCGCGAGCGGAACGCGCATCGAGGTTGAAGTCGAGTCCCTCGCCGAGCTCGAACAGGCCCTCGACGCCGGTGCCGACCTCGTGCTGCTCGATGACTTCTCGCTGGAGGACATGGCCACCGCGGTGGCACGCAACCGCGCGCGCGGCCGGCTCGCCCGCCTGGAGGCTTCCGGCAGCGTCACCCTGGAGAGCGTGCGCGCCATCGCCGCCACCGGCGTCGACTTCGTGTCGGTCGGCGCGCTGACCAAGCACGTTCGAGCCGTGGATCTTTCGCTGCGCCTGGCGTTGTGAGCGGGGCGCTCACGCGGCGAGCTTGCCCTCGAGGTGACGGGCCAGCTCGGCGATGGTCGGATAGTCGAACAGCTCGGTCAGGTCAATCTTGCCGGGATATTCGCGGTCAATGCGCTCGTGGATCTCGATCAGCTTCAACGAGCTCGCGCCGAGTTCGAACAAGTTGTCATTGACATCGAGGCGCTTGCCGCCGAGGGCCGCGTCGCAGATCGTCTTCAACTTCGCCTCGATCGCGTTCCGTGCGCCAACCGGTGCCGCCCCGTGCGCCGCGCGCAAAGCCGCGAGCCGACTGAGCTCGGCGGCGAAATCTCCGTTGAGGTAGTTTTCCTCGAGCAGGTGCCGCTGGATCTTGCCGCTGGTGGTCTTGGGGATGCGCTTGACGGGCACCGTTGCGGCGACCTCGAGGCCGGTCTGCTCGTTGAGCACGCGCGCCGCGGCGATTGCCAGCGGCACGAACGACTCGAGATCGCCGCGATGCAGCACGAACAGCACCAATTGCTCGACGTCCTCGCCGCTCGGGCGCACGCCCGCGGCCACGACCTTGCCGAGCTCCAGCCCTTCGACCCGCTGGACGATCGACTCCAGGTCGTGCGGGTAGTAGTTCTGGCCGTTGACGAAGATGATCTCCTTGGCGCGGCCGGTGACGTACAGATCGCCCAGATGCACGACGGCCAGATCGCCAGTGCGCAGCCAGCCATCGGCGGTGAACGCCTCGGCGTTCGCCGCGGGATTCTCGTAATAGCCCTGCGTGACATTCGCTCCGCGTATCTGCAGATGGCCCACGTGCTCCTGCGGCAGCGGCCGGTCCGTGTCGTCGACGATGCGCACGCTGCAATAGGGAATGGCCTTGCCTTCGGAGACCAGCTCGACGCCGTCGCGTGCGCCGGCCTCGAGCCGTTGAATGGGCTCGCCGACGGCCAAGTGGTGGCGGTCGGCCACGAGGGTGCGCATCGGCGCCCCGGGCGGCGGGAAACTCACGGCCAGCGACGCCTCGGCAAGACCGTACACCGGGTACATCGCGGTGCGAGCCAGCCGGGCCGGCGCCATTCGGTCGATGAACTGCTTGCACAGCTCGACGGAGATCGGCTCGGCGCCGTTGAAGATCAGCCGCACGCTCGACAGATCGAGCGCGTCGACGGAACGTTCGCCCAGCACTTTCAGGCAGTGCTTGTAGCCGAAGTTCGGCGAGCTGAGGATCGTGGCGCGGATGCGGCTGGCGAACTCCAGCCACAGCAGCGGACGGCGGATGAACAGTTCCGTCGGCATCAGATGCGCGCGCACCCGGTTGAGAAACATCACCAAGTGAAAGCCGATCAGACCCATGTCGTGGGTGAGCGGCATCCACGAAAGGCTCACGTCGCGCTCGTTGAAGCCGCTGACCTCGGTCGCACCGCGGGCATTGGCCAGTATGTTGGCGTGCGTCAGGACCACGCCCTTCGGCTCGCTGGTCGAGCCGGAAGAGAACTGGATGAAGGCGACATCCTCGGGACGCGCCGCGTGGACCTTGCCGGCGCGCGCGACGTCGGCGAGATCATCGACCATGAAGGCGCGCGCGCGCAGCCGCTCGGCCGTCTCGCCCTGGCCGGTTTCGGTGGCGAAGGCGGCGATGCGCTCGAGCGCCCGTCGCTCCGTGTAGATGAAGGGCTCGCCCAGCAGGTGCGCGATGCGCAGCAGCTTCTGCCGATGCTCGTCGCTGATCCCGGGCGCCACGGGCACCGGGATGATCCCCCCCACGACGGCGGCCCAGAACGCGTCGATGAACTGCTCGTTGCTCCCGAGGAGCAGGATCAGCTTGTCGCCGCGGCGCGCGCCGAGGCGCTGCAGGTGATACAGGATACCGAGCGCACGCTCGTGCAGCTCCTCGAACGACACGGTGCGGACATCGTGCTCGCCCTCCAGGTAGGTGATCCCACCCGGGAAGGCGCGGTTGGCTTCGAGCAGCTCGGTCAGGGTCGTGGCATTGGACATCAGCGACGTTCCAGTCTCATGATTACGGGGTGACGGGTGCGCAGGTTGATCAGGGCCTCGAGCTCGAGCGGCGGGCCGGGCACGTGCACCAGACGCAGGCGCCGCGCGACGCGCTGCACGTGCAACAATATCTCGTAGAGCGCAAAGGTCTCTCCGATGCAGTGCCGAGGCCCGGCGGCAAACGGCATGTAGGCGAAGCGCGGCCGCTCGGCCTCGTGCTGCGGCGCGAAGCGCTCGGGCCGGAACTGCTGCGGCTCGGACCAATAGCGCGGATGGCGGTGCAGCAGATACAGCGGCAGCAGCACGTTGGCGCCGGCCGGGATGGTGTAACCGCAGAGCACGTCCGGCTCGATCGTGCGGCGCGAGAGCACCCAGCCCGGCGGATACAGCCGCAGTGTCTCGTCGATCACCTGGCGCAGGTAGGGCAGCTGTTCGAGCTGTGCGAGACTCGGGGCGCGCTCGGCGGCCTGCGGTGCCGAATCGAGCTCAGCGTGCAGCTTCGCCTCCACCTGGGGGTGCTGGGCGAGCAGGTACCACGTCCAGTTCAGGCCACTCGCCGTGGTTTCGTGCCCGGCGACGACCAATGTCATGATCTCGTCGATGAGCTCGCGCTCGCTCATAGGCGCGCCGGTCTCCTTGTCGCGGGCATTCATCAGCATCGCGACGTAGTCGAAGTGCTCCGTGCCGTCGGTGCGCCGGCGCGCGATCAGGCTCGCCACCAGACGAGTGAGGGAGCGGAACTTGTAGGCGAATAGCAGATTGCGCGCCGACTCCTTGGTCACAACCTCGAAAGGATTGCCGCCGAGTTCGGCCGACAGGCGCTGCAGATCGCGCCCGAAGATCGCCTTGAGGACGATTTCCAAGGTCAGCTCGCTCATCTCTTCGGTGAGGTTCACCGGCTCGCCGCGCCGCGCCAATTCCTCCCAGCGCTCGAGCAGCGCGTCGGTGGCCGCGGCGATCGTCTCGGCAAAGCCGGAGATGACCCGCCGGTGGAACAGCGGCTGCAACATCATGCGCTGGCGTCGCCACAGCTCGCCCTCGCTGGTCATGATGCCGTTTCCGAGCAGGATCTTCACCCGGTCGAGCCCGATCCCCTTGGTGTAATTGCGGTGATTCGAGACGAGGATGCGCTTGACGTCGTCGGGATGATGCACGACGTAGGTGAAAGCCTTGCGCGCCGGCACGTAGACACGGTAGATGTCTCCGTGCTCGGCGAACAGCTGGATCATGCGCTCCAGGGAATCGTCCGTGGAGCCGACGTCGAACTCGGCGGCCGCCACCGGCGGACCGTCTTGGGTTGTCGCGGGCGTACTCATGTAAGCTTTCAATTATACCAATCGATATTCCCACGATCGGAGCCGCTGCCGCATGACCGAGCCTGGCCTGCGTAATTCGTTCTACCGCAAGCCCCGGCCCGTGGGTCGGCGCATGACGCCGCAGCGGCGGTGGCTGTATCGCCTGGCGATCCCGCTGGGACTGGCGATCGTGCGCCTCTGGTGGCGGCTCGCCCCGGTGGTGAAGATCGAGGGCGAGGAGCATCTGCGCGCCGCGCTCGCCGAGGCCCCTTCGGTGCTGCCCTGCTACTGGCATCAGCATCAGCTCTATTGCGGCAAGTACCTGCTCGAGCAGCGGGCGCGCGGCCTGAAGACTGGCTGGTTGATCAGCCCGTCCGTGGACGGCGAGATCGGCGCGATGCTCGTGCACCGCCTGGGCGCGCACGCCATTCGCGGCTCCTCGACCCACACCGGCGCCAGGGCGCTGCGCGACTATTACCATGCGCTGGTCAAGGAGAACATCTCCCCGGCGATCAATCCGGACGGTCCGCGCGGACCGCGCAACAAGTTCAAGCCGGGCGCGATCCTGCTGGCACAATGGTCCGGCCGGCCCATCGTGCCGATCGCTTATGCGGCCACGCGGGCTTGGCGCATCAAATGGGACCGGTTCGTCATCCCAAAGCCCTTCTCCCGGGTGGCCATTGCGATCGGCCCGCCCCGCTATATACCCCGGACGCTAGATCCTCAGGCGCTCCTCGCCCTGCAGGAAGAGATGGCCGACGCGCTGCGCCAGGCGTTCGAAACGGCCCGGAAAGCCCTCGGATGAGCGTGGCAAACCCTCGGTTCGGCGCAGAGCGTTGCAGGCAAAGCGTGCGCCGGGTCGCAACCCCGAGCGCGAGCGGGGAGATTCTGTCAAATCGCCAACTCTTGATTGAACAGTGCGTTAGCTTGTATTCCTGACCGAGTGTGCGAGAATTTGGCGCAACTCGTTAAAAGACCAGGGCCCGGAAACCCCGCGCGGCCAGGGGGCAATTCATACGCCCGGGCATGATCCGGGTGTAGGCTGCGAGCGACGGGCTGAGAGGTTACCGGGTAATGTCGAGCCAACCGTCGGACAAATCCGCGGATTTCACTTCCACGGACATCCTGGCGTCCGGCACATGGAAGGATCGGACGTCCAAGCTCGGCATCGACGGCACCTGCACCCAAATCGCCGTCGAGTTTCAAAATGTCCGAAAGGACAACCTCGCGGAATGCCTGCAGCGCAACCTTGCCTTGCTGCGGGAAGTCACCGGAGTCGATTGCGCTTTCCTCGCCACACTCCGTCCGGATCACCCGGTCATTCAGGACGTGCAATTCGAGCGTACCGGGCTCGCGCAATGCCGACCGGAGGGTCTGCACGAAACGCCGCTGGACGCCCTGCCCTGGCTGAACGGCCGGCTCGATCACCTGCGACTCTCGAATCTGCCCGATACGGCCCACGCCACTCGCGAGCAAAGCGCGGAGGGCCAGCGCTTCGCCGCGCTGCACATCGGCTCGGTGTTGCTGGTGGCGATGCGCGTGCAGGGCAAGCCGGCCGGCCTGCTCGGACTCGCCAATACACTACCGCGCCCCTGGGACGTCAGTCAGCAGCTGCTGATGAAGCTGATCGGTACCAGTCTCGCCACGGGCCTCGAGCGGCTGCGCATCGAGGCGCGCCTGGCGAAGCTCGAGGAGCGCAACAGCCTCGCGCAGTCCGCCGCCAACGACGGCCTGTGGGACTTCGACGTCGAGAACAACGAGGTGTACTTCTCGCCGCGCTGGAAATCCATGCTCGGCTACCGTGACGAGGACCTGCGCGGCTCGCCCGACTGGAGCAGCCTGGTGCATCCGGATGACCTGCCCCGGGTCCAGGCGGCGCTGCGCGATCACATCGACGGCAAGACACCGGACTTCGAGAGCACGCACCGCATGCGCCACCGCAGCGGGGAGTGGCGCTGGGTGGTCAGTCGGGCCACCGCCCGGGTCGATGAGCACGGGCGGCTGCTGCGCCTGGTCGGGGTCGAATTCGACATCACCGAGCGCAAGCTCTACGAGGAAGCGCTGTTCCGCGAGAAGGAAAGCGCGCAGATCACGCTGCAGTCGATCGGCGACGGGGTCATCACCTCCGATGCCGATTCGGTCGTCGATTACATCAACCCGGTGGCCGAAGCGCTTACCGGCTGGCGACTCGAGAACGCCATGGGCCGGCCGGTCGAGGAGATCTTCCGCTCCTTTCACGAGGAGACCTGCGAGCCGCTGGAGAATCCGCTCACCATGTCGATCCGGCGCATCCGCCCGGTGAAATCGGTGCGGCCGATGCTGCTGATCCGCCGGGACGGCAACGAGCTGTACGTCGAGAGCACGGCCGCGCCCATCCGCGACGGCGCCGGCAAGGTCACCGGCGGCGTGCTCGTGTTTCACGACGTGAGCGAGGCGCGAGAATTGAATCGCCGCCTCTCCTATCACGCCAGCCACGATCTGCTCACGGGCCTGGTCAACCGGCGCGAGTTCGAGCATCGCCTGGAGCGGGCCCTCAAGAGCGCCAAGGCGCACGAGTCGTCATACGCGCTGTGCTACCTGGACATCGACCAGTTCAAAATCATCAACGATTCGTGCGGACATGGCGCCGGCGATGCGCTGCTCGGGCAGGTTGGCGCGCTGCTGAAGTCGAAGATCCGCTGGCGCGACACGCTCTCACGCCTGGGCGGCGATGAGTTCGGCATCCTTCTCGAGAGCTGCTCGATCGACGAAGCGATGCGCACGGCCGAGATGCTGCGCGAGAGCGTACGCAACTTCCGCTTCAGCTGGGAGGATCGGGCGTTTCGCCTCGGCGCGAGCGTCGGGGTGGTGCCGATCACTGCCGACAATGAGGATGTCGCCTCCATTCTTTCGGCCGCCGACAGCGCCTGCACCGCGGCCAAGGAAGCCGGCCGCAACCGCGTGCACAGCTTCGCCGAGAACGACATGGAGCTGATGCGGCGCCGGCGCGAGATGCAGTGGGCGGCCCGAATCAATACGGCGCTCGAGGAAGGCCGCTTCGAGCTGCATCGCATGGCCATTCAGCCGCTGCAGCGCGCCGACCCGGGCGCGCACTACGAGCTGTTGCTGCGTCTGCGGGACGAAACGGGCCGGATTGTCACGCCGAACGACTTTATCGCGGCCGCCGAGCGCTACGGCATCACGCCGGCCATCGACCGCTGGGTGATCGAGAACGCATTCCGCTGGCTGGTCTCGGAAGCCGACGAGCGGGAGAAACTCGCGCTATGCTCGATCAATCTCTCCGGCCAGAGTCTGGGCGATGACAAATTCCTGCCGTTCGTGATCGACCAGTTCCACCGCAGCGGACTCGATGGCTCGAAGATCTGCTTCGAGATCACCGAGACCGCCGCCGTGGCCAGCTTCTCGCAGGCCAATCGTTTCATTCAATCCCTCAAGGAGCTCGGCTGCAAGTTCGCGCTGGACGATTTCGGCACGGGGCTGTCCTCATTCGGATATCTGAAACATTTCCCGGTGGATTTCCTCAAGATCGACGGCAGCTTCGTGCGCGAGATCCTGCGCGACCCCATCGATCGCGAGATGGTCCGCTCGATCAACGAGATCGGCCATCTCACAGGCAAGCAGACCATCGCCGAATTCGCCGAAAACGCCGAAATCATCCAGATGCTGACCAGCTTGGGGGTCGATTTCGCGCAAGGCTACGGTGTCGCCCAGCCGCAACGGGTGCTGAAGGCCGCCGTAGCCTGAATTTCGCGCAATGAGCCCCGATCCACGACTATAATTTTGCGCATGGACGTCTATGCGTCATCGTCGCAGGACATCACGGTCCGCTGCCAGCGCCGCATGGCCGATTGCGGGATACGCCCGACCGCGCAGCGCATGCGCATCGCCAGCCTCCTGCTGGCAGAGCCGCAACATCTGTCCGCCGAGCAGATCCTGGCCAGCCTGCGTCAAGCCGGCGCCCGGGTCTCCAAGGCCACGGTGTACAACACCCTGAACTTGTTCGCGTCGCATGGCCTGATCCGCCAGCTTTCCGTGGACGGCGCGCGCGCATGGTTCGACTCCAACGTCAATGCGCACTACCATTTTCATGATGTGGCGACCGGGGCACTCATCGACGTGCCCGTGCCGGAAGTCGAGTTCAGCCGACTGCCGCCGCCGCCGCCGGGCACGGAGGTGGAAGGCATCGACCTCGTCATCCGACTGAGGAAAACAGGGTCCTGAGCCGCAGCGAGTCGCTTCCCGGGGGAGACCGGCCGTGATGATGTATCACTTTGGCTTTTGGGGCTGGCACGGATTCTGGGGTTTCCCCGGGTTTTGGGCGTTCGGTTGGATTGCCGCCGCCATCGCCATCATTCCCTTCTGGAAGATCTGCATGCGCGTCGGGCTCTCGCCGTGGCTTAGCCTGCTACTGGTGATTCCCGTGGTTGGCTGGGTCTTCGTGTACTACCTGGCATTCGCTGATTGGCCGGGGGCGCATGGCGCCGCCGGCGGCGGCACGAGCGCGCCCGGCAATCTCGCACCCCCGCCACCGGGGCCCGGAACAGGTCCGACCGCACCGGGACGCTGACCGGCGCGGCGCCTGCGCGGGATGACGCCACGAGCGGCACCCGATAGAATGCGCGGCCCCGGCGCCGGGATAGCTCAGCTGGTAGAGCAGCGCATTCGTAATGCGCGGGTCGTAGGTTCGAATCCTATTCCCGGCACCATTAAATCAAGCACTTAGCAGAATCACCCTAACTCGCCAGACTCCAGTAAGTGCCCAGTAAGGGCAACTGGCGAACCCTCTCCCGACTTCATTGCTCGGCGCTGCCAAGGCGCCGCCCGGCCGTGTGCATTCATGGTCGAGCGGCTGACCACAACCCGAACGACTGAGGTTCGAGCATGGCTACCGCTGATCCCATCGCTCCGTTGACAGCCACGCAGCCTGCGGCCGTGGGCGTCATCCCCCTCGCCACCATCCCCGCCTACCGCCAGACCGGCTGCGCTGTCGTGACCGTGGAGCCCGCCGGCCGCATTCCCCACCGCCACTACATCAGCCTGCGCCGCTACGCCGCGCTCCGAGAATGGACCTTCACCCTCGCCGCCCGTCGCTGGCAGACTGCCGGCGCCTGGCTGCGTGGCTCCATCACTGTCTCTTTGTGGGAGGCCCGCGCATGAGTACTGCGCTGCTCGGCAAAAAGAGCCCGGGTCTGCTTGGCAAGATGAGCCCGACCGAGTGACGGGATAAGGCGCGAGATTCTGCGCACCATTGATCGAGGCGGGGATGACGGCGCCCACGGCGGCAGGCGCACGGTGACTTGGTGAACTGAGTCTGGGGGCTCTGGAACGTTCAGCCGGTCTGCGGCCGCAGACACGGCCCATTGATGACGACGGTATGGCAGCGTTCGCGAAGGCGGCTGAGGAGCGCCTTGGTGAGGGCGGGATTGCCGAGGAAGTCCTGCCAGGCCGGATACGGTAGATTTGTGCTGATCAAGGTCGGTTTGCGCCGATGCCGCTCCTCCATGAGTTTGAAGAAGATGTTGGTCTGCTCGGTTTTGACGTTCAAGTACCCGAGCTCGTCGATTGCAAGTAAGTCGACACGGGCGAGCGTGCGCAGGAGTCGCCGGGTCGAGCGATCGGCCAGCGAGGCATACATCTCATCGAACAGGTCCTGCGCCTTGATGAACAGTGCCCGGTAGCCGTTCTGCACGGCCTTGCGTGCGAGGCCGATCATCAGGCCTGTTTTGCCGACGCCGGTTTCCCCGATAAACACGATGTTCTCGGCCTTTGGGATGAAGGCGAGCTCCGCGAAGGTGCGGATCTGACGCTCCTTGAGGCCCGTTTGCAGCTTGAACGGGAAGGATTCCAGAGTCCAGTCCTCCGGGAAGCGGGCGCGCCCGATGCGCCGACGCAAGGTTTCCTCCTGTCGCGCCTCCCACTCGGCGCGCAGCAGCTGCGTGAGGAAGGTCATGACCGGCGTGCCCGCGCTCTCCGCGGCGGCGAGCCGTTCATCGAAGCGGGCGGCGATTGCCCGGAGCTTCAAGTTCTCCAGCAGCTGTTCGAGCTCTTCAGTCATCGTCATCGTCCTTCGGCTCGAGGGCGAGTACGAAGAAGTCGCGCGCGATCTGGCGCAGCACCAGCTTCTCGAGACGATCGAGATCAAAGAGTCGATACTGCTCAGCCAACGCCACGGCGGCGAGGAAGGCTTCCCGCGGATACTCCTGCAGCATCGCGAGCAGCCGACGCAGCGGCGCGCGCCGATCCCCGACCTGGTGTTTCAGTCCCGCCAGGTAGTTCGCCATGCGCGGCTCGAGCTGCAGCATCTGGAGTGCCTCGGGTGCCGGTTGGGCACGTTCCCGCTTGTGCTCCCCGCGCGGCGGCCGGTGCGCAGGGTCGGTGACGCGCGTATCGAGTGGGCTCCACACCCGCTCATGGCCGGCGACCCGGCGCGGGCCGTCGTAGAGTTCCACCCCTTCGAGCGTCTCACGCACCTCGAGCGTGCGGCCGATGAGCCGCCAGGGGACCGAGTAACGGATGCGGTTGAGATTGACGTAGCCTTCGGCATCGACGATGCGGCTGTGCAGCTGATAGACCTGCGGCACGTGCAGCGGCAGCGGCTTCAGGTAGGGTCGCTCGGCGGCGAGGAGCTCGCGGCGGCTGGCGTGCAGCTTGTCGGAGAACGTCGCGTTCCACTTCTCGCACGTCTGGCGGGCCCGAGCGTTGAGCTCGCGCCAGTCGGAGAACTTCGAGCCAGCCAGGAAGGCCTTCTGGATGCGGTGGAACGGCGCTTCCACGCGTGCCGAGCGGTTCGCATCGCCCTTTTCGTGAGCGATGAACTTGAAGCCGTAGCGCTCGGCGAAGGCGACCATCTCGGGGGCAGGGATCATGCTCTCCCCGCTGCCGGCGGCGACAATGACGTGAGTGTTATCGATCATGCAGTGCGCCGCGGCGCCTGCGAAGTAGGACAGCGCTTCGGTCAGGAACGCCTTGCACTCAAAGCGCCTGAAGCGCGGATAGACCTGGAAGAAGATCATTCTCGAGTAACACAGTACGAGGGAGGCAATCTGCACCTTCACGACCTGTCCGCCAACGGTGGCCCAGTGCGGGGAGGTGTCGTGCTGCATCTCCTGCCCGACGGTGAACTCGTAGTGTCCAGCCGGCGGTGCGGGGGGCGAGCCGATCCCGTGCTTGCGACAAAAGGCGGTCAGCGCCTGATAGGACAGCGCGGCGCCTCGAGCGCGCAGATCCTCGTGCACGCGGCCGAGATGGCCCTCATAGCGCGCGTACAACTCCAGGATCGCCTCGCGCCAGGGCTCGGCGAGCTCGGCACGGATGATCGGCGGCGGGACGACCGCGCCGCTTGCGATCACGCGGCGCACCGAGATGCGCGCCAGCTGTAGCGCCTTGGCGATGGCGCGCGTGCCGTGGCCGGCCGACTTGAGCTTCAGGATCGCAATGCGGGTCGCCTCATCGAGCATCGCCGTACTCCAGATCGAGGCGCTGGAACAGGCGCTCAAGGTCCGATTTCGCGCGCGCGAACGCCTGATGGACTTCGAGCTGCTCGCTCTCCAGCAGCTGCTGCCACAACCCGTCCTGTAGCGCGCGCAGCGCCCGGCGGGCAATGCCGCCGAGGGCCCCGAGATCATTGAGCAAGCGTTGGGTGGCAGAAGGCGGTGGCGGCTCACTCGCCGCCTTCGCCTCGAGATACACCTTGGGACTCTCGAGGATCAGCTCGCGGGTTCGGGTGGTACCGGACTGCCATCCGGCATACAGCGCCGCCACTTCCCGTGTCGTCGGCTTCAGCGGCACCATCGCCGCGGCAAAACG
>JAJZZR010000567.1 GCA_021797465.1 Pseudomonadota bacterium
CAGGAAGGTTGTTGTGCGCCCTATAAATAGGGCGCGCACAACAACTTCCCGCTTCCTTAGTTGTGCGAACAACCGGCTCATGCACAACCTGCGCACAACTTCGCGCACAACTTCCGACCGGAGCCCGAGCCCCAATGCCACGCCACCGCACCCGAGCGCGCGCCGCTCTACTTTGCGGCCGGCCTCGAGGCCGACGGCATGCCGCTACCCGGACTCCAATTATGCAGGAATACGGCGTAATACGCAGGTTCGCGGAGGCTGTTATGTGTGACGTACCCGCATGCGTACCCGCACGGAAAGCTCGGCGCAGAGGCGTTTTTCCGCGCTGGAATAGACCGACGCCGCGCGGTTCCGCCGCGGAATTAGGCGGAAAGCGCGCGCAAAACGCCGCTACGGCGCCGTTCTCTCCCGGCCGGTACCCGTGCACCCCGCGCGAGATCGGCGCTCGTGGCGCGTCTCAGCGCCTCACGCGGGGTGCGCCATGAGTCATGCTCATGTCTGCTCCGGCTGCGGCCGCCAATTCGAGGCGCGTGCAGACGCCATGTTCTGCTCGCCTGCCTGCCGGCAGAAGGCGTACCGGCAGAGAGCCGTAACGGTCGATGGTGGAACAGGCTTGCCCCACCAATCCGTAACGCGACCACCGACAGACCGCCGCAAAGACCGCCACGTCACCCGGCGCCGACGTCTTGAGCGTTACGAAGCGTTCACCGGCCAACCTGGCCATATCGGTCAAATCCAACGCGCAGACTTCATCAAGAAGTGGTCCGCCATCCTCGAGATGCCGGAACTCCTCGAGGAAGTGAAGGCTCGCCGCGTCCCCGCGCATCGCGCCCTGATGTTGCTGCGTGCGGCTCGCCGGCAATACCTTGACGATGAGGTACGCCGGCTGCTCGCCGAAGACTCACCATGACCGCCGCCACCATCGAGCGCCTGCTGCGCCGATTGTCTTCGAGCGCCATGCTCAATGCTGCCGACGCCTTGCGCCGCGGCGCTCACCGGCGCCAGCCCATCGGCCGAAGGCTCGGGTCGCTCGGCGCCGGGTTTTGGATCAGCCCGTTAGTGAATTCTTCCGGCCGCCTCGTCTCTCGCACCGGACGCGCGTCGAGCGTCGGCCGATCCGCAGCGGCCAGCGCCGCCGGCTGCGGCTGCCGGGGAGGCAAGAGACTTGCGCCTGGCGCGCCTGGGAGCGGAATTCCGGCATACCGCTCGCGCTCGGCCTCGCGCTCGCCAAGCCGCTCGAGCCCGGCCGGGAGCACCTCGAGCGCCTGGCCGCCTGCCGGAGCCTCGACGCTCGGCACGGCCTGGGGCACCGCGCGCAGCGCCGCGAGCACATCCTCGGGCGTCACCGGATCGACGCGCCCGGCCGCGGCCTGCTCGGCAGCAACCTCGGCATGCGGATCGACCGCCTCGTACTTCGGCAGCACCCACTTTGCGAGATTGTCGATCATCCGAGCACTGGCCGCCGCATTGTCAGTTGACCATGCCGCAGGACTCGCGAGCCAGGTGCGCAACCTCGGCATCGCCTCGCTCAGAGTGTCCACGACCTGCTTGCGCAGCCGTTCACGTTTCCGGCCGAGGCCGCGCGCTTTGTTCAGAGTTCCACGCTGGCGGCCGCCCGTCTTCTTGCCTCGCATGCTAACGCTCCGGTTGCTATGGTACTAACACATGACACTATACGCCGCCCTTCGCCGCGCGGAAACTGACGCCGAGCGCCTCGAGGCACTCCGCGCAGCCTCGCCTGAAGATCTCCATGCGCTCCATGCCGGATTGATATATCGCCGCCTGATCGCCGAATGCACGGCCGCCGCTCTGCAGGAAAACGCTAGTTTTGCCGCATTTTCTGCGACTCTCGGTGCGGCCTCGAGCGACGGCGAGCGCATGGAGTTGATCGAGGCCGCGAAGGCCGAGCATGGCGAAGCGTGGCTCGGCCGCTGGGTGCAGTCGCGCACCTCGACGCCGGAGAAGTGGATTTTGCGTTATCGTGAAATCGTCGGCGCGGCGCCGTAGGTTTGTCACGAAAAAACTAACGGCCGCAGGCGCACCATCGCACTAGCGCCGGTTTCCTCAGTTTCCGTGCGCGTGTGGGGGAGCGGCCGGCTCGCATCTCCGGCTGCTCCCCCGTTTTCACCGAGGAATTTATGGCAAAGCGAAATGGTTTGTACTCCCGGCCGACTGGTGGCAAGGTGTTAGTGTGCAACGGCACTGAAAAATTCTTCCCCCCGATCCGTAGCAGCGCCGGCGCCTACGACAGCGCGCGCACCAACGGGCGCGGCGGTCAGGACCGCGACGATATCGACGACGAGACCGACGCCGACGAGCGCGAGGACGGGGAGCTTTTCGGCAACCTCGGGCGCGACGAAGAACGCGACCTCGAGCGTGTCATCGGCGAGGCAGTCAGCGACGGCATCCGCAAGTACCGAGCCGCTCGAGACCGACGGCGCGCAGGAAAGGACGCCGATCCCAGCGATCACCTGGACGACTTCGACCCGCTCGACGAGCGGCGCGCCCGGGAGGCGTATCGCGACCGTGACGGTGCGGACGCCGAAGAAATTCTCGGCCAAGTGCCGGCCAAGTCCACCATGACCTTGCGCCGCACGTCCGCCGACAGTAAGTTAGGTTACGATTCGCGCCGCCTCACGCGCGAGCAGATTGACTCGCGACCGGCTCAGGCCGTGGCAGGCAGACAGGTGCGCGGTTCGCTCTCCGACGAGCTTGACGAGTTATTCGGGCATCGAGGCCGCGCATGAAGTCTCCCACCTTCGGCGCCGCCGCCGCTCGACTGCGCGCGAATGGCTACGAGCCGGTGAGCGCCGTTGCGCCCCGCGGAGTGTATCAGCAGCACTTGACGGGTCATCATCGTGAGTGGCGGCCTTGGGAAATATCCGAGCACGTCGTTGCGGTCGAGCTGACCGGCATGGCCGTGCTCGTGATCGATCCATCGAAGCTCGCTGACGCTGAGCTGGCCGCGCGCGTGCGCGCCGCGCTCGCCGGTGCGACTGCCGGCCCGTGCAGGGTCGGGAGTGACGGCCTAGAGACGTACCCGCTTGGCGTGGGTATCGGGCAGCCTTCCGGTGAAGCTCTCGACGGTGCCGTTATGATCGGCGGCGGCACTCTCCTGCCGCTCGACGGTAATTGGAAAAATGGCACGCTGCTCGACATCCCGCGCGCCGAGCTGCCGGAGATCACCCCAGACGGTGCCGACACGCTGATGAGCGGACTAAACGCATTGCCGTATGTCCTGGCCGCCGAGCGCCGGCCGCCGCCGCCGCCGAGCCTCGAGGGGTGGCTGGAATGAACGCCATCTTAAGGGAGCCTGCGCCGCTCACCGCCGCGGACCTGATCGCGCACTGCCGCGCGCAGCGCACCGGCGTGCCGGCGGGCGATATCACGGACCCGAAGGTGCTGCAGAAGGTGCTGACGCTGCTGCTCGAGGGGCACTGCCGCCGCCTACAGGACCCGCCGCCCTACTCGGGCGCACTCCCGACAGACCCGAGGAGCGACCGCACCGCGTGCGCGCTCGCGACGCTGATCGCCAACATCGAGGACCGAGAAAGTGAGAAAAAGGTCCGCCGGTTGGGCTAGACGATTCTCCCGCCGTTGCCGGCGGACCGCGCTGGCCGACGCGCGGAAATTCTGGGCACGCGGCGGCGCTCGCGCTGGTAGGTTTTCGTGGTATTGGAATGATTGAGCGGCTGCTCGGCGCGGCGCTCGTCGCAGTGTCTCTCATGATCCTATGGCGGACAATGCGCGCGAGATAGCGGGCGCCAGCGCGATGATGTCGAACTCGAGTGCTGGGTATCTGAAATCAAGGCCCGCGCCTACATCCGTA
>JAJZZR010000087.1 GCA_021797465.1 Pseudomonadota bacterium
CCCATCGAGCAGTACGCCGAGCAGTTGCTCCCGTCACTCTCGGCGGCGAAATCAGCACCTGCGGCAGCCTCGTAGGGGGCCAAGAGCGCGCCGCGAAATACGCCGTCCGCAACGAACAGAACCCCTAATCCGATCAACCTCTTACAAATGATCACCCCTGAACTCCCGCGAAAAACGGCCTCCCGCTACCGGCACTTTTGGCACTGAAATCAAGGGGACCCCGGCTGGGGCCGGCCGTGGTGCGCCGGCATCGAGCCGATCGCCCGCCCGTCCTGCCTGTCCCGCGCCGCGCCTTCCCGACGCCATGGCCGACTTGGACATGCGAACAGCAAGGCACTGATCGGCTTCGTGAAATCGAAGGTGCCCCGACAAAACACGAGGAATTCTCTACCGGGGCAATTGCCGGAACCAACGAGGGAAACCCACAGGGCGCGGCGCTGTCGGCGAGCCGATCCCGCCGCGCGGGGCCGCCTGAGCGGCGCGAGATGCTTGTACTGCGCTCCGGGCGCGGTACCCTACCGCCCTCGGCCCCGCCGTACGCATCGGCACGCCATCTTGCACTGGGAGCGCGCAATGAGACGATTCCCCTCGGGTTCGAACCGCTTCCTGGCACGGACCTTCACGGTCGGAATGCTCCTCGCCGCGGCCAGCGCGCTGGCGGCGCGAGCGCCCGTTCCGCCGCAGCCCGTCACCGACCCCGTCGCCCTCGTCAATGTGTTCGTCGGTACATCGGGCACGGCGGTCGGCGGACCGATCGACACCTTCCCCGGAGCGAGCCTGCCGTTCGGCATGATCCAGTGGAGTCCGGACACCCCGACGTCACCCGAGGGCGGTGGATACAACTACACCGATCACGCCATCACCGGATTCAGTCTGACCCACCTCAGCGGACCCGGATGCGCCGTGGCCGGGGACTTTCGCATCCTGCCCACCAGCGGTCCGGTACGCTCGCCCGCCACCGCCGTACAGCCCTTCTCCCACGCCGACGAACAGGCCGGGCCGGGCTGGTACAACGTGACCTTCGCTCACACCGGCATCCGTGTGCAGCTCGCCGTGGCACTGCGCAGCGGACTCGGACGCTTCACGTTCCCGGCCGGCGCGGCGGCCAACCTGCTGTTCAACGTGTCCTCGAATCAAGCGGGAGTCACGACGGCGCACTTTCGGGTCGACGGACCTCGCCAAGTGAGCGGCTCGGCCACTGGCGGGGCTTTCTGCGGTGCTCCGGACACCTATACGGTCTACTTCGCGGCGCGCTTCAATCGGCCGATAAGCGCCTTCGGCACCTGGCACAACGGCAAGCTGACGCCGGGGGCCGCGCAGGTCCGGGGTATCAACAGCGGCGGCTGGGTCACCTTCAAGACCGGCAACGCGCGCAGTGTCGAGATGGAAGTCGCCCTCTCCTACGTCAGCCGCGCCGACGCCCTGGCCAATCTGCGGGCGGCGCCTGATCAGTGGCGCCTCGCGGCCCTGCGCCGGCGCGCGACCCGGACCTGGACCGACATGTTGGGGAGAATCCGCATCACGGGCGGCACGCATGCCGAGCAGGCGACTTTCTACACCGCGCTTTATCACACGCTGCTCGAGCCGACCCTCTACAGCGATATCAACGGCGAATACCTGGGCTTCGACGACAAGGTGCATCACGTCGCGCCCGGCCATGCCGAGTATGCCAACTACTCCGGCTGGGACATCTACCGCACGGAAATACCGCTGATCGCCCTGTTAGCGCCGAACCGCGCAAGCGACATGATGCAATCGCTGGTCGATGCGGGGCGCCAGGGCGGGTGGCTGCCGAAGTGGCCCCTAGAGAACGGCTACACCGGGGTGATGGGCGGGGATTCCGCGGACAACATCCTGGCGGGCGGCTGGGCCTTCGGCGCCCGCGAGTTCCATGTCCATGCGGCGCTGCGCGAGATGGTCAAGGGCGCCACGGACACGCACGGACCGCTCGGACAGGGTTGGTACGTGGAGCGCCCGGGCCTCCCGCAGTACTTGCGCAAGGGCTACGTGGACGACGACCTGACCACCTCATCGGCGCCGGTGCCGAACGGCTCGTCGGAAACGCTCGAGTACGCCGAGGACGACTTCTCGATCGCGCGCCTGGCCGCTGAAGCGGGCGATTCCGCGCTGGCGCAACGCTTCCTGCGCCGCTCGATGAACTGGCAGAACGTCTTCGATACCGCCACCGGCTCGATCAGCGCGCGCCAGGCGAGCGGCGCGTTCGTGCAGACGGCCATCAACTCCAACGGCCAGCGGGGCTTCCAGGAAGGCAACGCGGCGCAGTACACCTGGATGGTGCCGCAGGATATGCACGACCTGATTGCGGCGATGGGCGGGCGGGCCGCCGCTCGGCGGCGCCTGAACACATTCTTCTCGCAGCTCAACGCCGGCCAGGGCGCGCCGTACGCCTGGCTCGGCAACGAGCCCTCGCTCGGGTCCCCGTGGGTCTATTTGTCCGCCGGCGCGCCCTGGCGCACCCAGCAGGTGGTGCGCAGCGCAATCGACTCGTTGTACACGGACACCCCCGCGGGCCTTCCGGGCAACGATGATCTGGGAACCATGAGCGCCTGGTATGTCTGGTCCGCCATCGGGCTCTATCCGCAGATCCCGGCGGTGCGCGGGCTCGATGTGGGCAGCCCGTTGTTCAGCCACATCACCCTGATTTCTCCCGCTGGCCCCACCCTCGAAATCGACGCCCCCGGCGCAAGCGCCGCAACGCCCTTTGTGCACGCGCTGAGCGTCAACGGCCACCCGACACAGCGGCCCTGGATCAAGCTGCCGCTCACCGGCACCGTCCGGCTGCACTTTACGCTCGGCAGCACCCCCGACCGGCACTGGGGAAGCGGCGTGCACGATGCCCCGCCGTCCTTCAGGGCCGGCGTTCCACACTTCCCGCCGGCCGTGGCGGCAAGCATCGCACCCACGCGGACTCAGACGATGCTGCGGCCGGGACAGCGCGCCGCGGCAGGATTCACGATCCGGGTCGCGGCCGGCTCGCCGCCCGTCTCGATCCACTGGTATCTGCAGAGCCCGGCGGGCCTGCGTGTACGGCCGCATTCGGGCCGACTGACAATCCAGGCCGGTCAGCACCGGACGGTACGGCTGCGGATGGCCGCGGCGAGCGTTGTGCCCCCCGGCTACTACAACGTCGCGGTGCATGCCCGCGCGTCAAATGGCGCCCTGCTGAAGGTCACGCGCCTGATCGTGCGCACCGCCGCGCCCGGTCGTCTCCTGCCGCTCGTGTTCGTGGCCAGCACGGCCGACAACGCCGTGATCCCGGTGGACCCCGCGACCCGATCGCTGGGGCCGGCGATCGCTGTGGGCGAGAACCCCGCGGCGCTCGTGACGGGCCCCCAGGGCACCCGCCTGTACGTCGCCAATGGCGGCGCGAACACCGTGTCGGTCCTCGATACCCGTTCTCTGCGGCTCATTGGCACCATCACCGTTGGAGCCGGACCGGATGCGCTCGCGTTGAGCCCCGACGGTCACACGCTGTGGGTGGCCAATGGGGGTGCGAACACGATTCAAGCCGTCAACACCGCGACGCTCACGGCGGGCAAACCCATCCAGGTCGGAACGGCGCCGGCGGGCCTGGCGCTCGCGCCTGGCGGAGCGACTCTCTACGTCACGAATCAGAGTGGGAATACGATCAGCGTCGTCGACACGCGCACAACCACGGTGCGCGCCACGTATCCGGCGGGCGCCGGACCGTCCGGTATCGTAATCTCACCCCACGGCAACACGCTCTACGTCGCCGACACCCTCGCGAACGCTGTGCGGCTGATCAACGCGACCACGGGACGAGTCGCAAAGGTGATCGCAACCGGC
>JAJZZR010000486.1 GCA_021797465.1 Pseudomonadota bacterium
CGATGCCCACATGGCGTTGGCGTTCGGTCCGCGGGACACGCGGGTGCACCCAGCCCTTCTCGAAAGCCAAGTCACCGAGGAACTGCTCCACCGCGCCGATCGTCACCGTGCCATGGCCAGCTTGCTCCAGCGTACAGGCCCATTTCGCTTCACACAAACGATCCTGAGGACAGATGCGGCCGCAGATCTCCGGAAGATTATTGGTGGTTTCAGCAAGGCGATAGGCTTCCTCGAATCGTCCCTCGGCGGTCAACCGAAGCCAGTCCGGGATGTTGTTGTGCAGCGGGCAATAAACATGACAATACGGCACGCCGCATTGCTCGCAGCGAGACGCCTGCCGACGCGCTTCTTCTTCGCTGAATCGCGCGGCAATCTCCTGAAAATCGTGCAGCCGCTCCTGAACCGCCCGTTCTTCGGGTGGGGCGCGCTGGATATCTACGTAGCGCTGCGTCGTGCCGGAAGTCGTCATGGTTTGTCACTAAGCCTTATGTACCGATCACGGTCCGTTGCCCGTAGCCGGGCGAGCCTGTAAACCGACATGCGCGTTATCGACCCTCCGCCCCCGGTTTCGGTGAAAAGAAGCGCCGATACTTGTCAGGGACGGTCTTCCACGCATCGGCGTCGGCAGGCGCTTCACCCTTGCGGGTGATGTTCGGCCATTGCTGCGCATAGGTTCGGTTGAGCTCCGTCCAGGCCGAAGCCCGCGCGTCGCTGTCCGACACAATGGCTTCTGCCGGGCACTCCGGTTCACAAACACCGCAGTCGATGCATTCATCGGGATGGATGACGAGCATATTCTCCCCGACATAGAAGCAATCCACCGGACACACTTCGACGCAGTCCATGTATTTGCACTTGATACACGCCTCGGTGACGACGTAGGTCATCGCGTCCCTCTCTATGTGGGTCCGACACGTCCGATCTCGACGCGCCAGACCTCGGGCCCCTGCTCCAGGTAGCGCCAGGAGAAGGCGCCGTGATGCTCAGCGTCGAACTGGTAATAGAGCGGCTTTGGATCGTGGTCGTTCACCAGCTCGAATGTGTCGCCAACGGCGAGCCCTTCGTAGGTAACGAAGATGCGCCGATGCCGCTCGGCGGGCACCAACGTACGCACATCCAAAATGCGTATTTCACTCATGGTCTATCTCTCCTTGGCTGGGGGGATCAAACCTGACCTCGCGGGTCAGGGTATGCAGCGCTGCGGTTAGCCGCTCCGCTTCCCGTGGGTGCTGATGACGCAGCAAAGACCAACCTCGCGCAGCGATACGGCAGGCCTCCTCGGCAGCGCCCGCGCTGGCGAGCGCGAGCGACGCCAGGACCAGCAGGCGTGTAAGACTGCCGATCTCATCGGAGGCGGGATGGAGTACGGTCATTCCAGATCCTCGTTGATGCGGACGTGCATCTCCGCCGCCAGCGACATCAGTTGGGGTGACCAGGCGCGACCCCACACCACAGCGACGAATGCGCCGGTGACGCCCGGCTCGCCTGCGAGGCGGCGCTCGACGTTGTTCACGATGTAGTCCTGCGCCGGGTTGCCGGTGGTCGTCATCGAATTGGTGACATCGACCACGCCAGCTGCGAAAGCGACGCCACACATCAGGTCGTAGCCGATACTGACCATAGCGCAGGTGAATATCGCCGACGTCCAGCGCGATAGGCGATTGCTGGTAACGTTCATGCGGCCTTTCTCCTGCTCTGCGCCAAACATCGGCGGCCTTCGCCCGCCGGATTCGCTCAAAGCAGAGCTCAGCGGGTAGGCGTTATCTTGCTGGTCGTGTGCATTTAAGCGGTATCTATAATACCTATTTAAGCGCGACCGATCCGTTTGGCAAGTGCCGTATGATGGCGTTCGCTTGTTTTAAGATAGAAGCCCGTCCAGCCACTCGGCGATGCAAACTCGTCCCGCCGCGCCGGCCGCCGGGCCGATACATTGTGCTTCCGCACGAAGCGCCGTGACGGAAAGACACGGCACGCTAGCAAGCTCTACAGCATGTCCGACCAGCCATCGCTCAAAGCCATGTCCATCCACTTCGGGATGGAATTGGAAGCCCAGGGTCGCCCGTCCGAGGGCAAAGGCCTGGTTGGGACAAAGTGCGGTAGACGCGAGGCATTCCGCGGCCGGCGGCAGGTCAAAAGCGTCTCCGTGCCAGTGCAACATAGGGATGCCGTCCAGGTGACGCAGCGGCCCGTTTTGGCCGGCCTCCGTCAGGTTAACCGGTGCCCACCCAATCTCCTTCGCGGAACCCGGAGCAACCTGCGCCCCGAGCGCAGAGGCCATGAGTTGGGCACCGAGACAGATGCCGAGCGTTGGCGCGCCCGCCGCAAGTCGGCACCGCAGCACCTCGAGTTCCTCGTCTAGGATCGGGTAGAGGTGGCTCTCATAGACGCCAACCGGGCCTCCCAGGACGATCAGCAGGTCGGCTGTGACAATGTCTTGCGGCCGCAATTCGTCGAGGCCCAGGTCGAGATAACGCACATGGTAGCCTGCAGTCGCGATTGGGGCGGCAAAGCTGCCAAGGTCTTCGAAATGGACGTGGCGGATGGCGAGGGCGGTTCTCAACGCAAGCGCTCCAGGGTTTTCAATGGCGGGTCGCGGTCATTTCAGCGTGCAGGACCGTTATTGTTCAGCCATGACGCGCCCGACCTGCCCCACCATGGCGACGGAAGCTGCAAATAAACGGGCCCCCTCCGGCCTGCGATCGGCCGTGGGTTTCCCGTCGCGGTTGGCTATGGTCAGGTTCAATAATGCACGCCGGTCTGCGAGGATTTGGGATGTAGGCTGGCGCGCGCCGTCGGGCGTTCCGCTGTTGTCTGGAACCAACGTTCCAGATGCCGTAAACTTCCCGGTATCGGCCAACCGATGCTGGCAGCGAAGTCCAGCGCCACAAACAGCCCGATATCGGCGACGGTGAACCGTTCCGGGACCACTGTGCCCGATAACAGTGGGTTGAGCCAAGCCATCCCATCCAGCATCAAAGCCTTGAACCCGTTCGTACATTCCGGTAGCACAACCATCCGCGTCCGGTACATCTCCACCGCCGGGCCATAATGGAATGCCGCATAGAGCGGTTCTGTGATTCGCCGCTCGATCCGGCGTTGCCACATTCGCGTGACGGCACGTTCCTCTGCCGTGCGGCCGATGAGCGGCGGATCGGGGAATCGCTCCTCCAGATATTGAAAGATCGCCCCCGATTCCGCCAGCCACGTGCCATCGTCGAGCACAAGCACCGGCACCTGGCCGCCCGGATTGCGAACGAGAAAGTCGGGGCGGCGGTTCTCGCCCCCATCCACATCCACATCGCGCGACGACACCGTGATGCACTTCTCAAGCAACGTCATGCGCACCGCCCGCGGGTTCGGCCGCGCGGCATCATAAAGCAGCATGTCAAGCTTTCTCCGATGTACAGGTCTTGATCCCGAACAGCGTATATGCCGGCGACCGGCAAAGCAGCCTGGTTGCCAGCGGCACGACCCTGACCCAACCGCAGATCCTGACCGCGTGAGTTGCGGCCAGGACCGCCATAACCAGATCAATAACGATACGACAAATCCAATCTGCCCCAACGACGTTGTACGTCATGATCACTTTCCAAGTTTGCCGCGGGCCCGGCGCCTCATGCATGGGAGCGACCGGACCGAGGCATGTACGGTATTGGCTCGCAGGGCCGACCTGTCCACAATCGTTCGCGCGGCGCCAAAAGCAGCGCCAATCCGGATGCCACGACCTACCATGCAAGACATATCCGGCCAAGGTCGTTATACGAATCATGACAAACACCTATTATGCTAACAGTGGGGATAAGATTAAAATTTGCTGGCGAGAGTAA
>JAJZZR010000287.1 GCA_021797465.1 Pseudomonadota bacterium
CCGAAGGCGCCCGACTGCTGTTCGTCTGCGATGAACACGTCAACGCCCGTCGAACGCAGCTTTGCGGCGAGTGTGCCATCGTTCAAGAGCACAGCGCCGATCGCCGTTCCGGGAACGCGCACGAGGTGCGACATGAGCGTATAGGCCTGCACCTCCGCTCCCGCCCACAAATCACCCGACGCGACATGCAGGACTCTCAATGGCGATGACATCAAGGCGGTGTCGACGCTCGCGTATGTGCCGACGTCACACCGGGATCGAGAGTCCCTGGTGCAAATGTAGGCGAACGATCGAGCGCAGTCCGATGCATGCGCACAGGCGCTTGTGCCGCGGCAGCTTGGCGCACGATATTGGCCAATGCGACCGTCAGCGCGAGATTGATCCAGAGGAAAGGATAGTAACCGACGGTGTTGAATTGTCCGGCGATCACGAATCCCCAGGTCGTCAGCGCGAGGCCTCTGGCCACATTTGGCGCGAACCCAGGCGCATCCCGAGTGCGTGCACAGGTCCGGCGGATTTCACTGGTCAGCTTCAGATTGCGATAAATCAGAACCAAAAAGATGAAGAGACCAATCAGGCCCGTGTCGGTACCGACCTGCACGAAGATATTGTGCGGCAACTGCGGCTTGCCATAGAAGAGATGATTCGGGTCGCGCAAGGCATACAGCGGGGCGAAATTGAAAAACCCGACCCCGAGAAACGGATGTTGCTCAATCATCTTTACGCCGGCCCGCCAGTAATCCAGACGCTGCACGGAAGTTTGGTCGGTGCCCGAGCGCATGAACCGGGCCTTTTCCGCCGCCGGAAGGAAATGCCAGCCGATGAGCACGGCGGCGGCGATCGCCAACACGATCTTGAGCCGGAGTTTACGCTGGATCGCCATCCAGCCCGCCTGCCCTGCCAGCGTTACCTGAGCCCCTCGGCTGCTGGCCCCAAGCACGGTCATCGCTCCGGCCACGGAGCCGGTCATCAGAAACCAGTAAGTGACGCGCTTGACATAGGGCTTGACAAACATCGCCAGCTCGAACGCAATCGGCGCGAACATCAGCATCTCGGTAGAAAGATCGGCGGAATTTTGAAAAAAACCTGGGGGACCCTCGATGCCCCAGCTGACGAAACCGAAGCCGCGCTTGATCCAGGTGCGAGCCCCGAAAATCGCCATCTTGAAATTGGCCAACAGAAAGATCGCGAGTACGATGAAGAACCGCTCGGGTGTAGTGACCGTATTGATGATCAGGAAGTAAATGACGTACCAGTCGAGAAAAGCAAACCAATGCTGCCAGGAAATGGCCGGAAAAATCGCCAGTGCAGATGAGAGATAGATGACGACGAGAAACAACGTCATCCAGACGTTGGTCGAATCGCGCACCCAGCGCCGGCACGGATCGAGCGGCAGCGCGAGGAACGCGAGCCCGATCGCCACCTTGTCCCACGGCATGAAATCGAGCCGCTTGTAGATCTCCTGCGGGTCGAAGTATTGAATGACGAAGTACAGACAGACCATCCAGAAGGCGAAATGCTCCTTCTTGAATTGCCGCCAGAGCGCTTTCGGATTGAAGGTATAGAGACTGCTCAGCGAGTCCACGTGTTGATCATTGGATTCTCGGTTAGACACGAGCGCTCCCGCCCACTGCGGGGGCTGCGTGCGCCGCCAAGCGCTGCACGAGTTCATGCGTATTGCGATCGATCGCCGCGTAGCACTGCTGGAAGTATCGATCACTGCGACCATACGGGTCTTGTATGTGCGGACGGAGCGGATCGGTCCACAGACCAAGTAAGGTCAGGCCCGCCACGTCCGCCCCGCTGTGCGGCCTGACACCGAGCAGGTGTTGCGGCTCGAATACTACGACGAGATCGCCGGGCGCGAGGAAAGCGGCCTGCAGCCTCGTTGAGCGGTGCTCGCCCAAGTCGATGCCGCGCTGCAGCGCATTGCGAGTCGCAGTCGCATCGGCCGCGGCGCCATCGGCCGCCTCGATCCCAAAGGAGACTGCGCGCGCGCCGAGCGCCCGGGCGCGGGCGCTGGCATACGGGCTGCGACAGATATTACCGTGACAGACGAAGACGAGCCGCTCGACGTCGTTCCATGCAATGCTTCGCAGCGCACGATAAGAGCCAATCGCGTACAGCGCGCGGGCGCGAAGATGAGCCACATAGGCCCTCCGTCCCCCATACAGCTCGGTGTCAATCATGGTCGCTATCACGGTACGGCACGCTTGAGACACCCACCGTCCGTGGCTTCTCGAGGTTCTGCTAAGCTCACGCTGTCCTCATGTTCACAGTTCCTACGGATCACGACATGCGCAAGATCCTGGTCCTCGACGCGAATCAGCGCAGCGCCCTGGCCGTCATCCGCAGCCTAGGCCGGCGGGGGATGTCGATCGTCGCCGGCGATCACGCAGCGAATCCGCTCGCCGGTGCGTCGCGATACACCGCAGCCACCGTCCGCTATAGCGACCCGGCACTTGAGCCTCATCGATTCATCCGCCAAGTGACTGATTTCGCGGATCGTCTGAACATCGATACGGTGATTCCGGCCACGGATTTGACGACGATGCTGCTCGTGAGTCAATCGAATCTGTCTAAAAATGTCCACCTGGCGGCGCCCCCGGCGGAAAGCTACGAAGCGCTCACGGATAAGGCACGTCTCCTCACCCTGGCCAGCCGTCTGGGCATCGCCGTACCAGAGACCCTCATCGCGCAGTCGGAGACCGCCATCATCGATGCAGCCCGTGATTTTGGCTTCCCAGTCGTGCTCAAACCCGCCCGCTCGCGCTACTTGAAGGATGATCGGGTTTACGCAACCGGCGTCCAGGTCATTCACAGTGCGCAAGATCTACCCACAGCCGTGCGGTCGCTAGCCTGGCTGCGCGATCTGCCCTGCCTGGTTCAGCGCTTCGTACCGGGCCACGGTGCCGGTGTCTTCGCGCTCTACGGACCCTCAGGCCCAATCGCATGGTTCGCCCACCAGCGGTTGCGCGAGAAGCCTCCGACCGGGGGGGTCAGCGTGCTCAGCCAGAGCGTGCCGATCGACTCCGCGATGCAATCCGCCGCCGCCCAACTGCTTGCCGCGGTCGGATGGACCGGCGTCGCCATGGTGGAATTCCGGGTTGCCGCCGATGGCGCCGCCTATCTGATGGAGGTCAACGGCCGATTCTGGGGCTCCCTGCAGCTGTCGATCGACGCCGGCATCGATTTCCCGTGGCTCCTGTACCAGCTCACCCACGGCATGCCCGTGCAGGCCCCGCCCGCCTACCGGCTCGGACGACGGCTTCGGTGGCTTCTGGGTGACTTCGACAGTCTGCTGATCGCGTTGCGCTCAGAATCCAAGGGCATCGGCCGCAAGACACGCGCCGTCACCGCGTTCGCGGCCTCTTTTCTCGATCCACGGTGTCGTCAGGAGATCTTCCGACTGCGCGACCCCATGCCGGGGGTTCGGGAATCGTTTCAGTGGCTCCGGGCACTGCGAACTCACGCACCATAATCCATCGAACCGCCCAATGATCTGTCCCCGGCCGAGACCACTCATCGACGCGTCGCGACGGCCGTCACGCTTTCCCTTATGTGGCCGAGTGCGTGTTCACACCAGCCCAGCCTCTGGCCGTCCCGCAGTGTCCGGCTGCGATAGACTTCGGACTCCTTTGGCCGGAAGACGCGGTACCGGAACCGTATGCCGAACCCCGATCAGCGCGTACACCCCCAACGCCCAGTGCCGGACTCGCTGCCGCCACCGCGTTCCCGGCCGCCCTGCACACTGATCACCTACGAGAACCAGAAAGGGATCCGGCGCGACATTGAGATCCTTACGGCAGGTATCGCCAGGCTGGGCTTTCCCGTACAGACCCGGATAAGGCCCCCTCGCCCCACGCTCATCGATGAAATTGCCACCTCCGGGACCGCGGCCAATCTCAAGCTCAGCGGAGTGCCTTTTTTGGCGACGAATAGGCTTCAAGCCGCCGTGCGCTGGCGCACACACAAGCCACGCCCGGTGAAAATATTCCTCGAGACGCTGCCACTGCCTGAGCTGCTCGACGGTGCCGTCAAGATCTTCGTGCCGAACCCCGAATGGCTCATGCCACAGGACGAATGGAAGTCGGGATTGATCGATGTAATCGCCTGCAAGTCGCATGACGCGGCCGTGACGTTCGCGCGCCGCCATCTGCCCGTCTACTATCTGGGTTTCACCAGCGAAGACAGATCTTCACCGGCAGCGCCACCCGATCGGCACGAATATCTGCATATCGCGAGCGGAGGGCATCAGAAAGGCACCGCGGAGATCATCGAGGCGTGGTGCCGCCATCCGGAATGGCCGCATCTGACCATTCTGGCGGGCAAATCGCCCATCGCCGTCGAAGACGCTCACAACCTCACCGTCATCAGGGAATGGTGCTCCGACGAAGAACTCCGCAGGCACATGCAGCGCTGCGGCGTGCATGTCTGCTGCTCGAATTCCGAAGGTTTCGGTCACAGCATCGTTGAGGCCATGAGCTGCGGCGCCCTGGTCATCACCACCGATTTTCCGCCCATGAACGAACTCATCAACGAGAGCCGCGGGGTGTTGGTACGGACTCGCGCGTCGAAGCCCATGCGCTACGGGCTGTTCGCACAACTCGACCGAACGGATATCGAGCGTGCCGTCGCGCAGTCCATCTCAATGGATGAGACCGATTACCAAATCCGCTGTCGCGCCGCACGGGCCTGGTTCCTGCAGGAGCGCGCCGCATTCGAAAAGCGGTTGGCGGATCTTTTGGCCAGCGCCCTGCGCGTGCCGGCGTGAAGCTCTGATCACGCCTCTGCGTGCCGATCGACCCTGCTGTAGCTCAGCGCGACGCGCCCTGATCATTGCAGCCTGACATTCGTCATCGGCGCGGGCGCCGGATCGGACACGAACCCGCCCGTTGAGATGACGATGTTGTCATACCAGATCGTGAACGGCTGAGAATCCGTCTGTGCCCAGCCAAAGAACTGGACGTACTGAATCGGACCATTGACGCCGTCCGCTGCACCGATGTACCGATTGGACAGGTCAGCGGCATCGACATAGACCTTGCCATCGATCTCGAGATAGATCTCGCCGTTCGGATCCGGGTCCTGGGCAGTGGGATCCGTATTGGTATTGAATCGAACGTGCATGAGGAAGTGATGCCAGCCCGTCCCCCAGTCCGAGCTGCTGAAATATTGATCCTGGGGCGTGAGGAAGACCGCCTGCGCGTTGTTACTGCCCAAGTTGGAATGCACATAATTAAGCCGGATCATGTTTTGCGTGTCGTTCTCCTCGCTCGCGCCATCACCGAAGTACACCGCAAGGAGACCGCCCGGATCGACTCCGGTGTAATCCAACAGAAATGTCGTGTTGGCGTATCCCACCGGATCGTTTCGCATTCCGAATATCTTGCAGAACTTCAGCCCCCCGAGATTACCCGGCATCTTGGCCCAGAAATCGATGTAGATGCTTTCCGTGTCGAGCGAGGGAAGAAAAAAGTTCGCAAATGCGGAGGTTTCCCCGTTCGGCCCAACCGCCGGATATTGGCCTTCGAGCGCATATGGCGCATCGCCGCTCACCGGCGGCGGGGCCGTGGCCGCGACCGACAGGCCATGGCCGCCGATGCTCCAGCCGGCCACAGTCGGAACGCCGGGTCCGGTTATCTGCAAGTTCGTCAGCACCTGTGCCTGCGCGTGAGCCAACGATGACACGCCGAACCACGCGACACACAGCAGGACAGCCAACAGTTTGGCACCGAGACGATTCATTGCGGACGCTCTCCAACCCGTTAAACACTCTGCTCACCGTGAAACACCGGCTCCAAACCCTGTGCGCACTGCCCCCGCCTGCACACCTGGCGCGGATCCGGTGCTGCGCACTGACAAAGCTAGCACGTTTGCATCCTGCGTGCGCCACGACCGATCCTCAATGTGACCGAGTGCACTGTCGGACGGCGGGCATCTGAAAGCCCGCGCACATCAGCGACAGGCAGGTGCCGTCGTCTATCCGCGACAGTGCCTCTTATGTATCATCGGCGTCACCTCGTCGGACAGTCGGCGCGCTGCGCACAACGGTCCGGCATCCTGTGCTCGGTGCGCTCATGATCCGTGCAGCGAGTCCGTAGTGCCATGACATCGTCTTCAATCGGCTGAACCATGGATCCGTCCGTACCATGAGATCGGTGCTGCATCTGATCGACACCGGCGGCCCCGGCGGCGCGGAAACCGTATTCCTGCAGTGTGCGACGAGGCTCGATCCAGCACGTTTCGCCTGCACCGCCGTCATCGACACTGACCGCTGGCTGGCGGCGCAGTTGCGCGCGAGCGGACTCGAGCCGCTGATCGAGTCCGCCCAGGGGTCGTTCAATGTCGGCTACCTGCGCCGGATCGCCGCGATCGCCCGTAACGTCAAGGCCGATGTCATCTGCGCGCACCTGTACGGTTCGGCGATTTACGCGAGCGCCTTAGGGATGCTCACCCGCATTCCGGTGATCTCGGTCTTGCATGGCGGCGCGGATATTGCCGCGCATGACCGCTTCACGGCGCTGAAGACCGCGATCATCCGCCGTGGCTCGCGCCAGGTGGTATTCGTGTCCGAGAGCCTGCGTGAGCAGCTGCGCGCCCAGCTCAAAGTCCCGGATTCCCGCGCCGTGATCATCCCTAACGGCATCGACACGGCCGCGTTCAGTCCCGGACGGGACGCCTCGATCCGCGTGGCACTCGGGCTTGCGGCCGATGCAATTCTGGTCGGCGCCATCGGCAACATTCGTCCCGCCAAGTCGTACGAGACCTTCTTGCAGACCGCACGTCTGCTGATCGACCGGTCGGACCGGTTCCGCTTCGTCATCGCGGGACAGTATGCCGGCGCTCTCGCGGAGGATCTGCTGCGGCTGCGGGCGCACTTGGGCCTCGAGGAGCGGGTCTTCTTTCTCGGGCTGCGCGCCGATGTGGCCACTGTTCTGCACAATCTCGACGTCTTCGTGCTGAGCTCGAGCAGCGAAGGCTTCTCCATCGCCTGTGTGGAGGCCATGGCCTGCGGAATTCCTGTCGTCGCGACGCGCTGCGGCGGACCCGAGACCATCCTCGATGAGCGCAGCGGGATCCTGGTCGCGCCGCGAGATCCCGCGGCGCTCGCGGATGCGGTGCATCGAATCATTGCATCGCCCGCACTGGCCCGAGACCTATCGCAGGCCGCGCTCAAGCGCGCCCGCGACGAGTTTTCGCTGCAGACCATGCTGGCGCGCTATTCAGCACTCATTGAAAGAGTGGGGAAAACAGCGTCATAACCAGCCGGACAGGCATGCCAGAAAGGCGTCCTGAGTGCTGCTGATGTCATCGTGCACGGCCACGCGGGGAATCCGGTAGGGGTTGCCGCCCGGGGCGTGCCAGCCCGAGGCGGTGCTGACGGCCCCGAGATAATGGCGACTCGCGAGAGTCACGGCCGCCGCGCCCGTCACGCCATTCGGGTAACAAAACAGATCGATCGGTTGCCGGCAGACCGTCTGCAAGACTGCCCGCGACTGGACGATCTCCCTCGTCAAGACGTCCTCCGCAGTGCCGTCCTGCAGGCGAAAGTGTGTGGCGGAATGCGAGCCGAAGCGCACCAGTCCACTGTCGGCGAGCAGGGCAATCTCGTGCGCATCGAGCGTTTCCCGCACACTGTTTCCTGCCACACGATCACCCTCGGCGGCATCGACCAGGGCGCGGATCGCATCTTCCGGTAACTTCAGCGCCTGCTGCACGATCGGATCGATGGCCTCGTTATCGAGGCGACCTCGCGCCCGAGCGCGGCCCAGAACGGCCGCGACCGGCGCGCGAAGGGGTTCTGGGAGATGTACCGAGCCGGGTTGCGAGAACTCCTCGTGGATCAAGTCGATGAGCCGATTGGGCCAGAAGCGCCGGAACGTGCCGATGTAGCTCGAGACCAGGAAGATCGTCGCGGGCGCCTGGTGCTTGACGAGCACCGGCAGTGCGAAATCGTAATTGTCGCGCCACCCGTCATCGAAGGTAAGTGCACAGGCGATCCGGGGCAGCGCCTGGCCCTGCTCAGCACGACGCAGCCAATCGTCCAGATGCACCAGCTCGAAGCGGCGCTTGAGCTCGCGCACGTGCAGATCGAGTGTCTCGGACGACACGTACATCCCGGGTTGTTCACTGAGGCGCAGCGGCGAGTCCTTGGGCAGTACCCGGTGATACATGAGCACGACCAATGATCCGGGCGTGCGCCAGCGCCAGGTCGCCGGTGCCACGCGAGCCACGACCGCAACGGCAGCATGCTTGACCGCGGTCTTCAGCCCTCTCACCACGGCAACGCTCCGCTGATCAGCGGGCCGAGCGTGTTGGCAATGCCCAGTGGCAGACGCTGCCATACGGCTGTCGCAAGCTGCATGGCCCGGCCTCGATCCTCGCCGTGCGCCTCCGCCGGCGGATGCTCGGTCCCCGGCGTCCAGCGATACCAATAGAGCGCACGCGGCTCGGCGCCCCATTGCCGCTTGAATCGATAGGTACCGCTGTCGACCGTCGAGCGGCCGAAGTCGAACATCGTGCACCCGCGGCCCACCGCCACGGTGAGCAACTCCCAGTACAGCTTCATGTTCATCCCGAGGGGCTTGGCCTTGGCGCGGCAGGAGGCCCAGGGCACCTCGGCGGTCTGCCGCCAGAAACTCAGGAATGCCGCCGCGGCCGGCACCCCCTGCCAGTCGATCACGACCAGCTGGCAGTGACCGGGAAAGCGCTCGAGAATGCTGTGAAAGAACCGCTTCGGATACACCGGGGTGCCGAGGTCGCGCATGTTTTCGGCGAAGACGGCATAGAAATCGTCGAGGAGCTCGGCCGATCCGCACCGGCACCGCACCCCTTCACGCTCGGCCCGCTTCACCTGGGCACGCAGCTTCGTGCCGAGGCGCTTGGCCAGCGCCTCGAAGGTGGCGGGCAGCGCAAGCTGCAAGGTGATCTTGTCCGCGCGCCGGGGCCAGTCGACGATACGCGGCGCGAGGTCGCGAAACTCCAGATAACGGCACCCCAGCGCCTCCGCGGCCCCGACCGCCGCATGCATCAGCTGCGCCGCGACCTGCGGATCGGCGGCGAGCGGACCGCCGTAGTTGCAAAACGCGAGCGAGGTGGCGAAATTACCGAGCAAGCGGCTGCGCTGCTGGATCACCGGCAGAACGCCGAGGAGAGTCCCGGACGGATCGCGCGACTCCACGAACAGCGCCCGGTGTCCAAATACCTCCCGGGCGAGCTCGGACCAGCCGCGCAAGTGATAAAGGCTGGCATCCGGGAAGGCGGTCACGAAGGCATCCCAGTCCTCACCAGGCACCTCGCGCACCGCGACGGCGCCGGATGCTCTAGGCATTCCCCTCATGGGCATCCCGGCTGCAGGGGGAAATCGAGTCGGACCCTGGGCGCGCGCCAGTGTGAATTCCGCCGTCGTTCACGCCTCACGCCCATAGCTGATTTCCGCCGAAATGGAGATAGAACTCATCATTATCAATCATCTGCACCCGCAGTGTTTCGGCCGGGATCACTTCCTTCGCCGAGGGTCTGAGGCCGATCGGCAGTTGCAGACGTTCGTGAAAGCCGCAGGTCCGCAGAATCTGTCCCCAGCGCGGATCGCTGGCCCAGGTCGCAAGCTCGGCCGCACCGTGCCCCCGAGCTGCCTGGACCGCGGCATGCGCCAGGGCGCGCCAGTCTGCCGGATCCTCGGAGCTCACCCAGCCGTCGATCAGGCGCGCCTGCCCGGGTGCGAAGCTCAGCATGAAGTATCCGCCGGTCCGTCCACCGCGCTCCAGGGCGTAGAGCTCCACCGGAACGATGGGACAGGCGAGCGCGTGGCGCAGCAACGCCGTGCTGCGCTGCAGCGTGACCAGGCCCGGCTGGGGGGCCGGCAGCACGGCACTGAGCTCGTCGAGTGCATCCGGCCCGATGCGCCGCACGGCCCACCCGCCGAGATCCATCCTCGGGGCGCTGAGGATCCACAGCAGACTGCGCGCCATCCGCGGGCCGCGCTTCCACGGCACCCGGGTCGGCCGGCGCGGGATGGCGAGCGGGTTCAGCGTGCGGACATAACCGCGCACGGTGCCGCAGCGCTGATAGCCGATGCGGGGCATGATCTGGCGGGACTGGCGACTGCCGCCGATGCCGAGCAGGAAATCGGTCATTCCGCCTATGTGCTTCATCAGCAGGACGCCGGCGCCGATCGCCTCGCGACGCGCCGCCCAGTCGATCATGTGGATGACCCGTGCCTGGCGGGTCCCCCACCGCATCGTCCCCGGCACGACCGCGCCGTGCGCGAGCAGGTCGCGCCCGTCGGTCAGCACGAACGAGCGGGGACCGAACCAGTCGGGGTGCTCGCGCCAGTATTTCCAGTGAAGGTGTACGGGATCGACGTGCGGTTGCAGGCCCGCCTGCTGCATCAAGGCCACGATGGCCGGACCGTCCTCGGGCGTTGACGGCCTCACCCGGCGGACGCCCGCGGCACCGGGCACGAACTCGACTTGCATGGATGGCACCGCATACCCCCGTTCGTCCCGGACGCCCGGACCGCTCACCGGTCGCTTGGCCCTGGAGGACGGCTATGGTACAAAATGCCGCCCGCAATCGTTGGATCATGTGGCGTCGGCCCAACGTCTGTCGCCTGGAGGCGCTCGTCGAGATGTCCGATCCCACTGCCGCGCAGATTCGCGATCCATCGGCCCCACGCCTCGACCTGCGCGCCCTCGGGCTGCAGCGCGCGGCGCTCGTGCTGGGGCTGTGGCTGGCCGTTTCCGTGGTGTATTGGCCGACCTCGCTGGCGCTGGCGCGCCTGTGGGTCAATACGGCCGAGGAAACCTATACCCACGGCTTCCTGATCCTGGCGATCAGCCTGTGGCTGGTCGTTCGATCGCGTCACAGGCTGGCCGCTGTACCGGCGCAGCCTGTGCTGGGCGCGCTCCTGCCGCTGCTCCTGCTCAGTGCCGTGTGGGTGTGGGCCTGGCGCGCATCGATCCAGGAGCTGCACATGATGCTGCTGCCGGTGATCCTGTTCACGGCGATCGTTGCGGCTCTGGGCTGGCGCGTGGCGCGCATCGTCGCCTTCCCCGTCGGCTATCTTTATTTCGCGCTGCCCTTCTGGAGCGGCGGCGTATTCCTGCTGCAGGACTTGAGCGCCAAGATGGTCGGGGTACTGCTGTGGCTGACAGGCGTGCCGGGCTTCATGCAAGGCAATCTCATCCGCTTGCCGAGCGGCACCATCGAGATCGCCGGGGGCTGCAGCGGGATCCATTCCTTCATCGTGGGCCTGGCGCTGGCGACGCTCTACGGCGTGCTGTTCGAGGTGCCCTGGCGGCGCCTGCTCATGGGGCTCGCGCTGATGGCGGGGATCACGCTGGTCGTCAACTGGATCCGCATCTTCATCGTGACCGTCGCGGCCTATGAGACCGACATGCGCAGCTCCCTGGTGCGCAACCACTACTGGCTCGGTTGGTGGCTGTTTGCCGTCGGATTCGTGGGGTTTCTCTGGTGGATGGAACGTAAGGCGGTGGCGGGCGCACCCCTGGCGCGCCCGAATGAGATCCCGGTGACGCCCGCGCATGCCGCCGCGGGTCCCGCAGCCGGCCCTGCCGCCGCGCGCTTGGGCCCGGCCCGGACGGTGGCCACTGTGGTGGCGCTGGCCCTGGCGCTGATCCTCCTCGTAGCCTTTGCCACCGGCCTGCGCACTTCAGTGGCGAGCAATCACTACTGGTTCGGCTGGACGCTGTGCGCCGCCGCGCTCGCAGGCTTCCTTTGGTGGATTGGCCGCCGGCGCGCGGCGCCGCCGCGGCGCGCGGCACAACCCGCCGCGGCGAGCACCCGTGGCCGGATCGGGCCAGCGCAGGTCGTGGCCGCACTGGTGGCGCTCGCCATTTTGCCGGTTGCCGCCTACGGCCTGGATGGGGCGCATGCTCCCGAGAGCCCGTCGGTCGCGATCGTCTGGCCGGCGGCGCCTCCCGGCTGGAAGGGGCCGGCGCATGCCTACGCCACGGTGTGGCGCCCGGTGTTCCGCGGCGCCGGCGGGAAATCGCTGCGGCAGTACACGAGCGCGCATGGCGCGACCGTGCAGGTTTTCGCCGTCGCCTACCGCGAGCAGACCCAACACGCCAAGCTGCTCGGCTATTGGAACCGACTGCTCGGCGCGGGGCACGCGCTGCGGCGTGGGCCGTTGCGTATCGTCGACTCTCCGAGCGGCCGCTGGCGGCAGATGCGGGTGGCCGATGCCGCGGGTATGGCCTCCCTCATCTGGTCACGCTATCGAATCGGCGCGCGCACATTCGTCGCGCCGCGGCTCTCGCAGTTCTGGTATGGACTCGTGGCCCTCATCGATCCGCCGCTGTCCTCGCTGCGGGCGCTGCGCACGGACTGCGTGCCGGACTGCGCCGCGGCGCAGCGCCGCTTGGCCGCCGCCGCGAGCATCCTACGGCCCCGGTTTTTACCCGGTCAATAACCGCCGAGGAAATTCGCCATCCCCGGAATACCGTTCAGGGATGCTCCCCGGGTCTGTGGGCCGAGCAGGCTGTAGGTGAAGTAAACGCCAACCTCATCATCGCTGTAGGACCCGACCTGGAAGTTCGACCGCCCTGCGGAGCCGCTTTGTTGGACTCGGTCGGCATACAGGGAAACCGCGAGACGAACGAAGGTCTTGGTGAGCGACAGACCGAACGTCTCGCGGTGCGTCTCGGCGTTTGTCCGCGAATAGCGTTCGATATAGCCGTTGGCTTGTAACTGGACGGAAAGCGTCGGGCGCAGCTGCTGGCCGACGATCAGTGCGGCGCCCTCTTCCACGTAGTTGTTCAGGGTCACGGCACTGGCCGCGGCATTGCGCGTGTGCTGATAAATGTTCTGCGAGATGATGCCCGACAGGGAAAGATTCGTGAGGTTGCGCCGAAAGGTCCAGCCGAGGGAGCCGGATCGCGACTCGTAGGGCTGCGGGATGGCGAGCGTGGCGCTGAGGGAGTTGCCCGTCTGCAGGGCGATCTGTGCGGTGGGCGAACCGAGAGACGCGCCGTTCATCGAGTATGTCGACCCGCCGCTCAGGAACACCGTCGAGAACGGCGATATCTTGCGGGTGATCTGCAGATTGTAAAGTGGCGCGCCATTGGTGCTGCCGGCGCCGAAGCTGAGCATGTTGTAGCCCACCTGGACCCGCAACGTGGTGCGTGGCGAGCTGGCGCCAAACAGGACCGATCCCTCGCGCACGCTGAAATTCGGTGCCGAGCCATGCTCGAGCTGCTGCAGAGCCGTGGCCTCGAGGTATTCGGTACGCTCGTCGCTGCCCTCGAAGGCCACATAGGCCGCCCCCGACAGCGCGTGGGTAAATTCCAAGCCCCCCTGAAATGTCTGCGAGTCAAACGGCGAGCGCTGATAGGTGACGCGCCCGTAGCGTCCCGAGAGCGTCAGCCGGTTGCGCAGGCCGAAATGCAGATTGAAGTCAGGTCCGGTCTGCACGTCGTTGATCGTTTGCAACGACTCCGGGGTCGGCGCCTGGAACGGATCGGTCATCGCCTCACCGAAATTGTCGCTCAGTGCCCATTGCAGCGGATCGGTGTCCTCCCCGAGAACCGCCGAGCCGGCGAACTGGCCGTAGAAGCTGCCCGGGTAGGTGCCCCGCACGTACTGCAGGCGGTCGACGTTACCGAGCAGGTTTACGCTCAGCATGCCGGTGCGCTCGTAATCGGTAGCGAAGCCGACGGTGGCGATCCCATCCTGCTTGCCGCCGGTGCCGGTCAGCAACGGATTGCTCGCATAGGCGAGGCCGGCGAGCACGTCGAGATAGCCGACCTGCCCTTGCGGGGTGACGAGCCCAAAGGGCTGCGCCGAGGCAAGCGGCGCGGCCTGCTGGGGAGCCTGCTGCGCGGGGCCCTGCTGGGCAAGGGCCGCCCGGCTCCCCAGCCCGAGCAGGAGAATGGCCAGCGACTCGATGGACGTTCTCATTGTTCTCATGTCAGCACGCTCCCCGACGGTGGCGCCCGGCGCGGCGCCCGGACAGAGACACGGTCGCCCGGGGAATCCGAGGACTAGACAGTGCCGGGCTGCGGCCGCTGAGTCCGGTCGCTGCCGTTGCCGTAATGGTAATAGTACGAGGACGTGGCCGTATGCACGCTCTGATTCAGCACCAGCGAAACGCTCGGATGTCCCTCCAGGATCTTCAGCGCATCGAGGAGCACCGGCTGCGGAGTCCACTCCGCCCGGACCACCACCACGATCTGCCCGACCACACGCGCGAGCGCCGAGGACTCCGTGGTCTGCAGCAGCGGTGGAGAATCGAACACCACGATGCGCTCGGGGGCGTTTTCCCCGAGCGTCATGCCGAGCCGCGCCATGCGGCTGCTGGCCAGCAACTCGGTGGCCTCCTCGGGACTGCTGCGGCCGGCAGGGAGGAAACTCAGGCTCGGCACGTCCGTGGTGCGGATCAGCGTCTCGACATCCATATCAACGTCATGCAGCGCATCGAGCAGACCGGGCATCTCGCTCAGCCCGAGGACGTGACTCAGCTGCGGTTTGGCCACGTCGGCGTCGACCAACAACACCCGAATGTCCTTCTCCCGCGCGAGGCTGAGCGCGAGATTAAGCGCGGTGAAGCTCTTGCCCTCACCCGTCATGGCGCTCGCGATCATGATCAGATGGCCCTTCGCAAGGCGCGCGACTCCGCGGCCGATGGCCCGTGCCACCAGAGGATGCTTGATCTCGCGGTACTGGTGCGCAAGCGCATTCATGTCCTCCTCCGGCGGCAGAAGTCCGGCACTGCGCAGTACGCCGCGATCGAGGATGATGGCCGGCGCACTCTCGGGCGAGGCGGCCGGGGCTGTGCGCCGAGGACTCGGCGGTGCCTCGGCGGCCGCGGCCTGCTTGCCTTCCTGGAGCTTGCGAATCGCCTTTTCCACTACACTCATGTTCGCAGCGCTCCTATGACATGCGAAATATCCCCGTGCAACACCAGCACGGCCGCGCCCAGCACCACGAGCGCCGCGACTGAGAACGCATAGCGCAGGGTGCTTCGGCGGCGCTCGGTGCGGTGCTGGTCCGACCAGGCGAGGCTCACGGCGCCGAGCACGGTCAGTCCGGTCGCAGCGCCGAGCTGGCGCGTGCTGACGAACACCGGGCGCAGCAGGTGCAGCAGGTAGGCAACACCGAAGCCGGCGCCGAGCGCCGCGAGCAGCCCCCCGACGATGAGCAAGGCCCGCTTGGGCGAGACCGGCTTGAAGCTCGCCGCCGGCGGATCGATCACCTGGAACTTGATCAAGCCGGTATTGGCCGCCTGCTGGCCAAGTCGCGTGCTGTCGAGCCGCGCGAGCAGCGCATCGTATTGCTTGCGCGTCACGTCGAAATTGCGCGTCAGCTGGGCATACTCGGCCTGTACTTGCGGCGCGCTGCTCATCTTCTGGCGCAACTGCGCGATTTCCTGCCGCCGGTCGATGATTTCCTGCTGGATCGAGGCCACATCGACCTGCTCGTTGTTGTAGTCCTCCTCGAGCCGCTGATAGACGGGGTTCGCGGTCAGTCCGAGCGCCGAAGCGGCGCCCACGTTGCCCTTCTTGGCCTGCGCCAGCTCACGCTGCCGGCGCGCCTCGAGCTGCGCAAGCGTCTGGCGCAGCGCGATCACGCTCGGATACCGGTTGGTGTACTTCAGCAGCAGGTGATCGAGCTGCTGGCGGGTCTGCTCGATCTGCCCTTCGGTGTCGAGCGCCGCGGCACCGGCGCCGGAGAGCGCTGCGGCGGGGGCGCTCGCGGTGAACTGCTGGCCGGACTTCATCTCCGCGGCGAGCTCGGCGCTCTTGCGCTCGGCCACGTACAGGCTTTCCTTCAGCTGCGTGAGCGCGCTGCCGGCGGCCTGCAGCCGGCCGAAGTAATCGCCCTGCTCGCTCGGCAGCAGTCCGATGTTGCGCTTCTTGAAATTCGCCAGCTGCTGCTCGGTGGCCGAGAGACGGCGGCCGTACGCGGCGATCTGCTGCCTGAGGAACTGTTCGGTCTGGCGCGAGCCGGCGGTCTTGTCGCTGAGCGAGCCTTCCACGAACTCGTTGAGCAGATCGTTGACCACCTGGACGCTGCGGGCGCGGTTCGGGTCGAGATAGGTGATGGTGAACAGCTTCGGAGTCTCCCCCGGATGCTTCTTCGGGGCAGTGATGGTGATGTTCTCGCGCAGCCCGTCGATCACCGCCTGCTGCTGCTCGGGGCTGATGACCCCGGCCATCAGACCGGTTTCATTGGCCACCGTGCGCAGCTGCGGAGTGCCGAGCAGCGCGGCGGTCATGCGCGCGATTTCATCCTTGACGTTGTCGCTCAAGCTGATGCCCTTGGTGGCTTGGCTCAGCGTCGTGCCTGAATCCACGAACACTTTGGCCCGCGCCTCGTACTTGTTCGGGATGAGAAAGACCACCGTCCAGAACACCAGCGCGGCGCACCAGGCGATCGTGAGCGCGACCCACTTGAAACGCCAGATGCCGCGCAGCTGGTCCTGCAGGATCGTGACATCGGCGAACAGGGAATTGCCGGCCATCATTCCATCCTAGAAAAAGGACTCGGGCACGACCAGCACATCGCCCGGCTTGACCGGCAGATTCTGCGACAGCTCGCCCTTGTCAATGAGGTCGTAGAGGTGAACATGAATCGTTTTGACGTGCCCATCGACCTCGCGCTCGATCTTGGCGTCATTGCCGGCTGCATAGGGGGTCAGCCCACCGGCGGCCAGCACCACATCCAGCACGGTCATGCCCTCGTGGTACGGGATCGACATCGGGCGCATCACCTGACCGATGACCTGCACCTGGCTCAGCACCGACAGGGCGTGCTCGACGATGATGGTCACCTTTGGGTCGCGGATGTACTCGGCGAGCACCTTGTCCATCGCATGCGCCAGCTGCACCGGGGTTTTGCCGGCGGCGACCATGTTCGGAACGAGGGGGGTCGAGATCCGCCCGTCCGGGCGCACCGGCACGGCCTTCTGCGACAGATCGGGGTTCTGCCAGACGAACACATCGAGCACGTCACCGGGTCCGATGACGTAGGTCTTGGCGTGGTCGACCGGGGGTGGCGCCTGTGCCGAGGACACGGCCGGTAGACCGAGAGGCAAGCCGACGAGCAACGCATACAGGATTACAATACTGTGGGAACGCCTTGACATGATTGGAGAATAACGCATTGTGCCGCCGCGATGTGTGGTGACTGTCTCAGACTCGCTCAGGCGCTCAAGGTGGCGAGCAGCCGCTTGGCCGCCGCGCGCGCCTTGAACGGCCGTGGATTGGCGAGAATGTGCTGGAGAATCGCCCGGGCCCGAGCCGGCTCGCCGGTCCGAACCAGCCCATAGGCATAGTGATATTGCAGCTGCGGATCGTGCGGATCGAGCCGTACCGCGCGCGCCAGGTACGGCAGCGCCGCGGCACCCTTGCCTTGACGGACCAGGATCCAACCGAGGGTATCGTTGACCGCGGCGGATTGCGGTGCCAGCTTGTAGGCCCGCTCGGCAAAGCTCACCGCGCCCGGATCGCCGGCTCGACCCATCGCCCAGGCCACGTTGTTCAAGGCGACCAGATCCGCAGGATTCTGCGCAATCGCCATCCGCAGCTGCCGCAGGGCCCGCCGCGGTTGTCGGGCCACCAGCAGCTCATAGTCGCCGAGCGCGGTGCGCACGCCCCAGTCGTCGGGCCAGCGCGCGAGCCACTCCTCGAGTGGGCGCGCAGGATCGCGCGCGTGGGCGGCTTGCTCGGCCTGGGACAGCCTGAGCGCACCGAGGGCGCTCGGCCGGATCCGCTGCGCGGCCGCAAAGGCGGCTACCGCCGCCGAGGGCTGGCCCGTAGCGGAGTCGACCTCCCCCTCGAGGCTCAGGGCTCGTGGGTCGTTGCGATCATGCTGGAGCAGCGCCTTGACGCGAGCCACAGCGGCTTGCGCCTGGCGCTGGCGCAGGTCGATGCCGACCAGCAGCGCCTCCGCCGGGAACCAGTTCGGCTGCAGCCGCACGGCCTTCTCCAAGGACGCTCGAGCCGCGAGCGGCTGGTTCACGGCGAGCTGGGCGCGAGCGGTGTTCAGCCAATACAGAGGATTGCCGGGCTCGAGGTCCGCAGCCTGCGCGAAGCGGGCGAGCGCCGCCTCGTTCTGATGGTCCGCGAACAACAGCAGTCCCGCCTGCTCGACGGTGACCGCGCTGCCGCCCTGCGCAGCAATCGCCCGTTCGAGCGCCGTATTGGCCTGCGCCACGTTGCCTTGCAGCAGCGCCAGGCGCGCCAGCGCGAATTGCACCGCCGGTAGCCGCGCAGCGTGGGCGGTCGATTGCAGCAGCGCGCGGGCCTGATCAAACTCGTGGACGCGCGCGAGCGAATCGGCAAGCCCTAGGCGCAACAGCAGGACTTGCCGGTGCGCCTTGAGCGCCGCCTGCAGTTGACGTTGTGCGGCCGCCGCATCACCCGAAGCTTCCTCCACACGAGCAAGTGCAACCCACGCGCCCCAGTCCTCGGGCTCGATCGACACGGCCCGATGCAGGAGCGATCGGGCCCGCGCGAGATGATGCTCGGCAGCGAAGTAGCTGGCGGCCAACGCAAGCACACCCGCATTGCGGGGCTGAGCTGCGAGCAGCTGCGCCACGCTCGCCGCCGCCGCGCCCTGCCCATGAGCCGCGAGCTGCGCGCCGAGGAGCACGCGGTCGCGAAGCAGGTTCGCCGTGTCGGGAGCTCTGCGCAGTGCGGCGAGCGCTCGATTCGGCTGACCGGCGCTGAGCTCCACCTGCGCAAGACTCACCCACAGCTGCGCCTCGTTCGGATACCGGTGCGCGGTGCCCTCGAGCGCCGCAACAAGCCTCCGGCTGTGCCCGGAGCGCTGAACCGCGGCACCCAACACCGGCAGCAGCTGCGAGTCGAGCTGCGGCACATCCAACGCCGGAGCGAGCACATCGACCGCTTCGCGTGGCGAGCCGAGCTTCAACTGTGCCTGTGCAAGGAGCTTGCGTGCCTCGACCGAGTCGGGCGCGAGTGCCACGGCCCGTTCGAGCTGCTGCTGCGCCTGCTCGAGCTGCCCACGCTGCAGCAGTGTGGCGCCGAGCAGCGTGCGCCCCGCCACGAACCGAGGCGCAGCCTGCACCACGCGCTCGAGCTGGTCCGTCGCCCCCTGAAAGTCACCATGCACGAGCTTCATGCGCGCCTGTAGCAGCCAGGTCATCGGCGCTTGCGGTTCGATCTTGGCAAGCGCGGCAACGCTCGCGCCGGCGGCCTTGATCTGACCGAGCGCCAGACGCGACTCGCTGAGCGTAGCGAGCGCCGAGACGCGCCGGGTGAGCGGCTCGGCGCGCGGCATGCGGGCAAGCGCCGCAGTCAGCGCCCGCGCGGCGGCTTGAAACTGACCGAGTGCCGCATCGATATGGCCCGCGATCAGACGCGGCGCGGGCGAGTCTGGATCGTTGTGGATGGCGGTGGCGAGGGTGGCAAGCGCTGCGGAAAACTTGCCTTGCGCAACCTCTGCGCGCGCCAGCGCGTCGCGCGCCCGCGTCAGTTTGGGCTCGCGCGCCAAGAGCGGCTGCAGCAGCGCAAGCGCCCGCTGCGGTTGCCCGCCCTCAAGCCAAGCGCGTGCTTCGTACAACGTCCGTTGGGGCTGCCGGATCGTCAATGTGTGGTGCGCGAGTGCCTGCAGCAGCTCGTGCCCCTGGCCGCTGGCGAGCAAGATCCGCGCCCGCAGATCATCGAGCTGCGCACCGTGGGTGCCGGTAGCCATTGCATGGCTGAGCGCCGACTGCGCGCCGTTGACGTCTCCGGCCAGGAGTGACAGGCGCGCGAGCAGCGTCCAAGCTTCCGCGTCTTTCGGCGCCTTGTGCAACGCGGCGCGCAGATCGAAGGCGGCCCCCTGCCATTGCCCGGCCGCCATCTCGCGTTTCGCTCTCACGACGTGAGCGTGAGGACTCATCAGCGCCCCGCACCCTGCGAGGGTGAGGGCCGCCAAGGCGGCGCTGGTCCGCAGCGCCCGCCGCGGACTCACACTGAGTCGTTTGCCCATCATTCACGCTCCATATGCCAACTTAAAATTAACGTGAACACTGAATTCAGGCGTCGAACCACACGCCGACTCCCGCCCTGCAGGTTCTGAGGACACCGCCGACCCCGGAACGGCAGAATACCGGGGCGGTCAATCGCGGCGCAATCGGCGCAGCGGTAATCCGCGAAGGTGCTGGGGTTCGGACCGATCAGGCGACGTGCAAAACGGACCGGAGGTGGGGTGGGCCCTGGATCGGGCTTCGACCTACCCTGAAGGCCCTTAAATTACTCCGCGGGCGGAGGACGAACAACGCTCGGTGCATTCACAAGGACTGGTCGCAAGAGACTGAATTAATTGATAGAACGTCAGCATCTTGGGCACTCAGCCCTTTCGCTGTGGCGCGAGCGCCGGCTGCCAGCAGCGCCATCGGAGGGGATTCCACTCATGACCCTTAACCGATGGGTTCCCCGGAATCCACTTGCTGACGACGTTCGAGGGCTCGCTTTCCGTACCCTCGCTCGTATAGGAGGTTACGACGAAATACCACGTCCCACCGCTCAAGCCCGTGATCTTGCATTGCGTGAGTCGTTTAGACTTAATGTGAGCGATCAGACGGAATGCGCTCGGATTCAAGCCACCGAAGATGTCGTACCCGGCAAGCTTCGTCAGCCGCGTGCCCTCGGTGGTGGTCATCGGCCGCTTCCAGGACAGCACCGCCGTGCCGGGTCGCGGATCGAGCTGTGCCAGAACCGTACCGCACCCGACCAGCCCAAGACTGGCGAAAACGAGCGCGCTCCGCCCAATCCAAGCGAGTTTTGTGCCGCCTCGGTCCCACATGGTGCGCTCTCCTGACCGCGCTCGGCCGCACTGTGCGTGCCGCAGCCGTAAACCACGATACTGCAAGATGAGGCGAGCGTCTAATTGCGTGCCCGGGGATCCGGCCCGCCCGAAATAACCTGGCGAGAACCGACGGGGCCGTGTCCTGTGCTCGTCCGCTCAGCGTTCAGATTCAGGCGATGGTCGTGGTCACGACGTTCGAAGGCTCGCTTTCCATGCCGTCGGTCGTGTAGGACGTTACGGCGAAATACCACGTTCCGCTGGTTAAGCTACTGATCGTATAGGAAGTCACGCCGATATTGGGGACGTTGACCATCTGCGTGAGAGCGCTCGGGTTGGTGCCATAGAAGATCTCGTAACCGGCCAGATCGGTCAGCGTCGAGCCGTCGGTCGCGGTGGTCGGCGGCGTCCACGAGATCTGCGCGGTGCCCGAGCCCGAACCGACCTCGGCGACGTCGATGGAAAACGGTCCAAGCACAGCCGAGACTGTTCCGTCGGTCGCGGTGATGACGATGTTCGAGTCGGTGCCCGCCGCGGCCGCCGGCGGTGTGCCCGTCAGTGTCCCGGTGCTGGAATTGAAAGTGGCCCACGTGGGCGCGTTCTTGATGGAGAAAACGACCGTGCCGCTGTCCTTGGTCACAGACGGGGTGAAAGAATAATTCTGTCCCACGGTCACCGTCGACGGCGGTGAACCGGAGAGCGAGACGCTGCCGCTCTTGTTGCTTGCCGCAGGCACCGATCCGGTGAGGCTGCCGCCGCCCGCGCTGCTGCCACCGCAACCGGCAAGCGGCAGAGCGCCCAGCGCCACCGCCGCACAACAGACGATTCTCACCGACATCCGCGCTCGCATTTGCACTCCGAATCCCGGAACCCCGCCGGAAATCTGCATCGGGGCGGCAAGACGCGGCGATCAGCACCCGCGCATGGCCCGCGCAGGTATTAGCAATGATTGTGCCAACTTTATTTTCTTTTTATTATCATTTACTTATGCCTTACCGAGGCAAATGTCCACGCCTGAAACCCGCTTGCGTGTCTGCCCGCACAGACGTCGCGTTTTCGCGATGAATCGTGGTTCGCGGCGCAAAGCGCTGCGCCGCAAGGGAAATCGTCACTGCGGCACCAACGACGGCTCCGCCAGTCACGAGGTGACGCGGATTGTCAATTCATGGACCGCACGGTCACGTCACATCAGCGCTATACAACATAACACGCGCTGCCGGCGCGTAAACGTATTGGCACATTCCGCGGATGGAACTTGGCGCACACTCCGGCAACACCCGCGCACGCCGCGCGTTTGCGCTATGTCAAAAGATTCGATCGCTTGTCACGGCCTCTTCAGATCGTGACCGTGCTTGCCTCCGCGCCTCAGTCGTGCGCGGACTTACCGCTGCGCTCGATGATGTCGTAGAGCGTCGGGCGAGTCACACCGAGGAGTTCAGCGGCCTTGGAGATGTTCCCACCGGTGAAGGCCATGGCGCGCGCGACGGCGTCACGCTCGGCGCGCTGGCGCACTTCGCGCAGCGGCACGATGTGCGTGCCGTCCGCCGGATTCTGCAGCGTCAAGTCCTCCGCGGTCACCATTTTCCCCTCGGCCATGATCGCCGCCGCGTTGATGCGGTTCTCGAGCTCGCGCACGTTGCCCGGCCAAGGGTACCGATCGATCGCCGCGATCGCCTCGGGGGCGAGTTTGAGGACGGGCCGGCGCTGGCGCCGGCACGCGCTCTGCAGCAGGTAATTGGCGATCAACACGGCGTCCGCGCCGCGCTCGCGCAGCGGCGGGATGGTCACCGCCACCTCGCTGATGCGGTAGTAGAGGTCCTCGCGGAAGCTCTTGGCGGCGATTTCCGCCTTGAGATCGCGGTGGGTCGCGGCGACGATGCGCACGTCGACCTGGATCAGCTCGCGCCCGCCGACCCGTTCGATGACCCGCTCCTGCAGAAAGCGCAGGAGCTTCGCCTGCAGGGCGAGCGGCATGTCGCCGATCTCATCGAGAAAAAGCGTACCGCCGTCGGCCATCTCGATCTTGCCGCGGGTCTGCTTGACCGCGCCGGTGAAGGCGCCGCGCTCGTAGCCGAACAGCTCGCTCTCGAGCAGGTTCTCCGGGATCGCCGCGCAGTTGATGGCCACCATCGATCGGGACGCGCGCGCGCTGAGCGCATGCAGCGCCTGAGCGAGCAGTTCCTTGCCGGTGCCGCTTTCCCCGAGGAGCAGTACCGTCGCCTGGGTGGGGGCGAGCTTCTGGACGAGGCGGCAGACCTTCATCATCGGCTCGCTGGTCCCGATCACCCCGTCGAGCGCATGCGCCGGGCGGCTCGCGGCGAGGCGCTGATTCTCGAGTTCAAGGGAGTGGATGCGGCGCGCGCGATCGAGGATGAGCGCCAGCACCTGCATGTCCACCGGCTTCTGGCAGAAGTCGTAGGCGCCCATGCCGATCGCGCGCAACGCGTGCTCGCGGCCTTCCCGCCCCGTGACCACGATGATCTTGGTGGCCGGTGCCAGTTGCAGCACCTCGGCGATCGTGGCAAAACCCTCTTCCACACCGTCGGGGTCCGGCGGCAGCCCGAGATCCTGCAGCACGATCGCGGGCTCGAGACGCCGCACCGCAACCAGGGCCTCCTGGCGTGTCGCTGCGAACTCGACCTCGAAGCTATCGAGCGCCCACTTCATCTGGCGCTGCAACCCCGGGTCGTCCTCGACGATGAGCAGGCGGGTCGCGTCGGTCGTGTTCATGCGCGTTCGGGCTCCTCTTGCGGCTGCAGCATCGGCGCGAGCGGCAGCCGCAGGGTGCAGCGCGTACCGCGGCCCGGAGCGCTTTCGACCTCGATCGAGCCACCGCACTTGCGCACGAACTCGCGGGCCTGAAAGGCCCCGATACCAAAGCCGCTCTCGCCCTTGGTCGAATCGAATGGTTTGAACAGCCGCTCGCGAATGAACGCCGCATCCATCCCGCAGCCGGTATCGGCCACCTCGATGATCCCCTGCTGGCCCGCCCGGCGCGCCGTTACGGTAACCGATCCGCTCTCGGGTGTCGCCTCCTGCGCATTGCGGATCAGGTGCTCGAGCACCTGCGCCAGACGTTCCCTGTTGAGCACCACCTCGGCGCGCTCACGCACCTGCAGCGCCGGCTCCGGCCGGCGCCCCGCGCAGCGCCGGATCGCCTCGGCGGACACCTCCCCGAGCTCGATACGCTGGCTCTGTTCGCGCAGCACGCCGCTTCTCAGCTCGTCCATCAGGCGCGTCATGCGCTTGACCGAGTTGTCGATCGTCAGGATTGCGTCGTCGAAGAACTCGGGGTTACCGCGGTGGCGGGCGGCGTTCTGCACCACGAGGGCCTGCTGGGCGATGAGGTGGCGCAGGTCGTGCATCAGCACCGCCGAGAGCCGGTTCATCGCCTCGAACTGGTGCGCC